>JBGOXV010000012.1:0-16717 GCA_041479325.1 Thermoplasmata archaeon | reverse complement strand
TCAACGCAGTCTATCCCTCCTGGGACCGATTTCGACGACCTCCCAGATGACTGGACATGCCCAGAATGCGGTGTCGGCAAAGAGGAATTCACGAAGCTCTGACCGGGAAGCTCATACATGATTCTCAGAGTGGCTCTCATAGGCTTCGGAAACGTCGGCCAGGAGTTCGCTCGCCTGCTGATCAGAAGGAGGGACTGGTTGCTGAGGGAAAAAGGCCTCGACATCGAGGTCCTGGCGATTGCGACCAGAACGAGGGGATCTTTGATATCGACCAGAGCCCTGGATATGGAGCACGTGCTGGACCATCTTCATGCCGACGGAACACTATCAGACTTCGGGCCTGAATCGACGACGCTCACGCCACTCCAGATCATCGAGAAGACCGATGCGGACATGATGGTGGAGCTCACCCCACTCAACATCGACTCCGGCCAGCCAGCAATTGACCATATCAAGGCTGCGTTCGAGGTGGGCCTGGACGTCGTGACTGCAAACAAGGGCCCTATCGCATACGCCTACAGGGAACTCAGAGCCCTCGCTCGCTCCAGAGGCGTTCATTTCCGCTTTGAGGGCACCGTCATGGACGGAACGCCTGTGTTCAATCTTGTGGAGAAGACCCTTCCTGGCTGCCAGGTCCTTGGAATCGAGGGGATACTGAACAGCACCTCGAACTTCGTCTTGACTGAGATGTCACGCGGAAAGAGAATGGAGGACGCCATCAAGGAGGCCCAGGCAGGAGGATTCACCGAGGCCGATCCCTCCCTGGACATCGATGGGTGGGATGCGGCAGCGAAGATAACCGCCCTCGCGAATGTCCTGATGGATGCCGGGTCCAACCCCAAGAGAGTGGACCGTGAAGGAATCCGCGGCATTTCAGATGCCGACATGGTCAACGCGAAGACGGAAGGCCTGAAGCTCAAGCAGATCGCCAGAGCTACGAGGCAAGGGGACGATGTCAAGCTTCAAGTGAAACCCGAGCTCATAGACAGCAGCAGCCCGTTCTGGTGCATTGATGGCACCTCGAGCGCTGTGAGACTGAAGACCGACCTCATGGGGGATATCGCTGTGTCCGAGATTGACCCTAGCGTGACCCAGACAGCCTACGCGATATTCTCAGACATTCTGCTGATAGCGGAATCGATACGCGCTGGGACGCTCTAGTTCGCTACATCACTTCGAGGTTGAATTCGGGGTCGCCCATGTAGAATCCTGATCTCGTCCTGTAATCGTACTCTGCCTGCAAGATCGTCAGATGCCCGGCCTCTTGGGCGACGAGCCAGAAAAAGAGCTCTTTGGCATTCTTGTCTCTGACGTCGTTGCCGGCCGTTCGGTAGTACTCGACCGATTTCTTCTCTATTTCCATCCCCAACTTGATGACATCGAGCTCGCCTGCGTTCGGGCTGATCTCGATCTTCTTGATGTCCTTGTCCTGGAACACTGATATCTTGGTAGCGGGAGCTTGGTTTCTCAACTGCTTGAGCGAGAGCCAGACATTGTCGTGAACATATCTATTCAGCTGATCCTCCAAGATATCGACATGGACCCTCTCTTGCTTGACGAGGCTCAGGAACATCTCCTTTCCTCTTTGGTTCTTCATCTTCTCGGCCGCACGCTCGTAGAATTCCTTCCCTTGGATTTCCATCTCGACGGCGTTCCTGAGGGTCATAGCCGGGTCGATTGATTTTCCTGACATACCGCGCCTCTCAGCCATCCAACGGACACTCAACGATATATCATTTTCTGACCCTCGCCCAAACGGCATGCAAATGGCGGCCAAGGTGGCTGCTGGCTCACTGAGCAGTGGTCCCGCCATCTATCGAGAGGGCGGTCCCTGTGACGAAGCGGGCCTCGTCGCTTGCCAGGAAGAGAACCGCGCGTGCGACCTCCTGTGGCCTACCGAGCCTGCCTATCGGGTGCATCTCCACGGCGTCCTGGATGTATGCCTTGCGATTCAGAGAAGCGCTAGCTTCCCGCTCCAGCATCGAGGTATCGATGACTCCCGGGTTCACACAGTTGACTCTTATCCCCTCCTTCGCGTGGTCCAGAGCCAGGGCCTTTGTCATGATCGTGACCCCTCCCTTCGAGGCGCAATAGGCTGGACATGACCTGTTCCCGATCAGACCCGCGTCCGAGGAGTTGTTTATGATCACTCCCGAGCGCTGGCGTCTCATGTGCGGTATGGCGTACTTCGAGACAAGGAATGTGCCCTTGAGGTTGACGTCCACGACCCGGTCCCACTCCTCCTCCGTGGTGTCCTCCGCGAGCTTCTCGAGATACACCCCCGCGTTGTTGAACAGTATGTCGATCCTTCCGAATCGACGAATAGTGCGCTCGACCATTCTCTTGGCGTCTGAGGCCTTCGAGACGTCGCCCTGAACGAAGATGACCGGGCCGAGCCTCTTCAGACTTGCAAGTGCTTTCTTGCCTCTCTCACTCGATCTACCAGTGATGGCGACATTGGCTCCTTCACTCAGGAAGAGCTCCGCCGTCGCGAATCCCATTCCATCCGAACCTCCGGTAATGAGGGCGGTCTTGTCCTTGAGCTTCATCGTTTCAGCACTTCCCGAATGAGGAGCCTGAGAATAAGAACCCTCGCAAGGCCGCGCCCCTAGTTCGTCGATACCATGGGGAGAGCTACCCTGAAGACGCTGCCCTTTGACGGATCTCCAGGGACGCGGTCCTCGACCCAGACCATCCCATGATACGCCTCAACGAGCGCGCGCACCGTTGAGAGCCCGAGACCGATTGAATGCGGCCTCTCGTCCCCAGTTATGAATCTGCCGAACACGACGTTCTTCTTGGAGTCAGGAATCCCTATGCCGTGGTCTGCTATCGAGACACACCAATACCTTCTAGGTTCCACCGTGAACTCGCCTATCGTCACGTCGACCTGAATGACCTCGTGGGGGTCGTAGATGACGGCGTTCTCGAGAATGTTGGAGAATATCTCGTTTGCAAGCTCGTTGCCCAACACGAAGTACCGGTGAGCGCCTGGCATGAGATCGAATCGGACTTGTTTGTCAGCATGGTCCCGTTTGACCACCTCGACGCACTCCTTGAGGACCTCGCCCAATTCAAGGGGCCCGAGGTTCTCCGCCCCCTCCTCCTCGATCTTGATCAGCTTGTTGGCCCTCTGTATGATATCGCTGATCCCCCACGCGGAGGCAGACGCGCGTTCGAGATACGCAACGGTCCTTTCATTTGGCCTCAGGCCGTCGATCGCCATCTGGAGATAGCTCGTTACTGCCTGATTGTAGTTGTTGATGTCGTGCGCGATTATGTCGCTCAGGAACCTATGCCTCTGGGCGATCTCAAACTGCTTCAGGTACTGGGCGGAATTCTCGATTGCCACGCCCGCTAGCTGTGAAAAGATCTGCATCGCCTCGATGGTCGCGCTATCGGGTATCTTGTCAATCAGCGGCTCGTTGATCTCAATGAATCCGATGGGGAGGCCGCGTCTGTCAGAGATTACAAATCTGAAGTAGTCCAACTCGTGCCAGATGCTCGGATCTGTCCTGGGCGCATGTATCTTTGCAGGATTGGTGTAGAATGCCTCCTCGCCCTTGACGAGTTCCTCCGGGGTCTGCCTGACAAGGTACACGTTCTCTGCGATGCTGTACCGCTGATCCATGTCCGCCTTCATCCGCTCTTGACTGTAGGTGAACTTCCTGATCTTCTTCTCCCGCTCACCCTCGTAGCCGTATGCGACACGGACACGGAATATCTGCTCCGGCTCGTCAAGAACACCGATCACAAGCCTTCGCATCGCAAACAGATCCGCGATGGCCGATGCGATCTTCTGGAGGACCGCATCTGGACTCTCTACAGTCATTATATCGGTGAGAACGCCGAGCATCTCGCCTGCGAATCTGGGTGGCGTCGGGCAGGGCTTGAGCGCCGGCTTGTATCTAGGTTTCGATGAAGAGTTCTGCATCATGCATCCCTTGCAGACCCTGCGGTTGTCCAGTGAGTGGAAATACTCCGGCCTATTATAACTTGTCGTGCTCGACCGAAATGGTCAGCTCGCCCCTGGAATCCATGGCGAAGGTTCGGATGCGCCCGAGTGGGCTAGTGCCCGACCTGCTAGACAGCTCTTTCTCGGATAGCAGATAAATATCGGTACGTTCATACAAAGACCGAGGATAGGTATGGCAGACGAGGTAGAGATTGGAAAAGTCATCGAGTTCTTCGCAAAGCCCTCTGTCGCGGCAATCGTCATGACTGCTGGGTCTCTCGCCATCGGGGACACGATAAAGATCAAGGGTGCGACGACGGATTTCGAACAGAAGATAGAATCGATGGAGATTGACAGAAAGCCAGTCACAAACGTGTCTGTTGGCCAGTCGGTCGGAATCAAGGTGAAGGAACGGGTTCGCCTGCATGACAAGGTCTTCAAAATGCAATAGGACAGGCGAGACCAAGCTCTAGGGATTTCCTCGCTGTGCCTTGACCAGACGGAGGGCGTCTTCGAGCAGGTCTTCCTCGCAGCCAGGCGGCCCGCATATCGAAGCCTCGACCTCCTCGACCAGCTCATCGTGCTCCTCCCTAGATATGCGCATAGCCTGTCTCAGACCCTCGAGTATCAAAGCCTCAGGACCTGTAATGAGCTTGTCGGCCAAAGCCACTTCAAGGGCGCTCCGATAGATGCGCCGGAACTCCATGTGATCCTGGGCAAGCTTCTTGATGATCTCGGCCTCCAGCAGATGGTGCTGCTCGTCCGATATCTCGAGATGCTTCCTGAGCTCCTCCACCAAGAACCTCTCCGTCGCTGTGACTCTGCCATCCCGCCACGCAGTCTGAAGAACACGCCTGTAGATCTCGGTGCCCTGTTCCTTCTCCTCCAAGGCCTCCCGTTTCCTGGCCTCTACCGTCTCGAGACGCGACATGTCCAAGCCTTCACCTTGGATCGCCTCCCTCACGATGTCGCTGAGTGTTATGTGAACGGAGGTCGCATCATCAATTTCGGAGACCTTCATCTTCCGTATATCGCCAGCTATCCTAACAGGGACGACCACGGAACTGATCCTGTTTCTCAAAATGACAGCCTTTGAATGCCCGGACGGAGTCAGGTAGTAGCCATTCATCCTCTGCTTCATGCCTTGAACATGGGCCTTCCTTTCAGAGATGACCGCTTCCTCCATCAGGTCCTTAAGGTATTGTGATAGATGTTTGCGCTGTATCCCGGTCCCAAATGCGATGGATTGCTGGATGACATCGGGGGGCAGCGCGTATCTATCCTCCAGATTCGCGTAGTCTGAGAGATACAAGAGAATCCTGTCCTTGCTAGTCAAGGACGTCAGTTCGTCGAGCCCCATGCGGAACTGGATTCCAATAGGTTGTATATTGTGCTTTTTCACGGAATCAGGGATGGAGGGTAAAAGAGTTAAGACCGGCGCACAATCACCATTCAGAGCCGATGATCGACCGCAGAGCACTATGGTTCCTGTTCATACTCCTCATGGGAGCTTTCGGAGCCATAGGCTTGATGCTTATGATGAGCAGCTGACAGACCCGGAGAAGTTTGAGATTCGGTGGTCTTAAGGATTCCGAATGTGGTCGAAATTGTGTTTTAATCTCCGCAATTATATAGATACACGTATTTACTGTGGACAAACGTATTCAATGCCGAACCAAGAAATGGCCAGTAATCGAATCCTCGATGTTCGAATTTCGTCGCAAGACGTCCGAAATATCCAATTCAATTAATTTTATAATAATATTGTGATTGCTCGTTGCAGTAACGGGGAAAGGCACTTATATGCCCCAGGTCTAGGACTGAATCGATAGGTATGTTTGCGCAAAGAAGTCAATCATCGGATTGTGCCCCAAGCGATAGCGGGCATGCGCGAACACCTAACAAGTGATCGGCAAACAGACGATAACGCGACTGTTGCCGAAGTATCGCTTTTGAGGAGGTGGATGCAATGCGAATGTGGAATGCATACAAGAGAATGCGCCTGGAGAAATCCCTACTGGCCGTCCGAAGGATGGACAGAGGTGCCCTCAGGTCCTACGTCGCCGGCAAGAAGGTGAGGTAGACGTAACGACACTGAAAACCCTTTAATTCTCGATTTTTCTTTGCCGATAGGGGACCCTTCATCCCCACTAGAAGGGCAACCATCGGCTTTCACGCCAGCTCTTCCAACGCGCCTTTACGACTGCAGTCAGCGTAGACGGGTACTTGACTGGGTCTTTGAGCTTGAGGAACCACACCGAGCAAGCCGCGCGGCCAAAGGCGGAGACCGCATAGACAGACCCGAGGGCGATGACATAGTTGTCGGGGTAATGAGTGATGAAGAACATTGCCAGATAGCCCCCGATGACGGAGCCCACGAAAGTTGCTAAACCGACTATAGTATTGTAGACGGCGAAGTACTCGCCCCTCTTCTCCTCCGGAGCAACATCCATGATGTAGGCGAAGAAAGCGACATTGGCCATTGCGGTGGCAAATCCCAGAGCGATGTTCAGCAAGTAAACGTGCCAAACTTGTGTCGCGAAGGCCAGCACGACTGGGTAGAAGATGAATGCGAACCGGCTAATCAAGATCTGCGGCATGGGTCCGATAAGGTCAAGGAGCTTTCCCACTTTCGTCTGGAAGAACAGAGTGGCGCCCGTTCCGGTTATGGCAATGATGCCTATCTCCCACGCTGTCGCGTGCAACACATTCACATAGGTGAGGTACAAGATTGGCCAGATTATGGACATCAGGAAATTGAAGGTCGTATTCAGGACGACCAGGTTCCTGAAGTTTCCGTTCTCCTTGAGATCGGAGATGAAGATGAATGATCGTAAGCTGAACTTAAAAAGCGTCTTTGGCGAGGCGTACATCCTAAGCTTCTGCTCCCTGATCTCGTAGAGAATCACGGAGGATACGATTCCGGAGACTCCGGCCAAGAAGAAAGGCACAGCGTAGTCCTTTGCTACAGCCGGCTCCAGGAAAGTTGGGTTGCGAATCAGCAGTCCCCCTACGGCGATACCGATAATGTAAGCAATTGTTGCAACCACGAGGAATCTGCTCATCACCGAGCCTCTGTTTCTGACGGTGGTGACGTCCCCGACAAGGGCAGTCCATGTCGGGATCATCATCGAACCGATGAACATCTGGATGGCGACGAGAATGGTCAACTGCCACGCATTGAGGGCCCCGACCATGAAGAAATACAGGGAGAAGGAAAGGACGCCTCCAGCGATGAGGAACGGAATCCTTCGGTGGAACAGATCGCTCAGCTTCCCCCAGGGAACCTGCATGACCGCGGGGAAAAGTTGCGTGAAAGCCTGGAGCCACCCGAGACTTTCCGCGCCAGCCTTAAGAACCTTCACAGCAAGATAAGGGACGTAAGGGTCGGCTAGTCCTCTACCAAGGTTCACGCCCACCTGGTTGGTGTACATGTTGGAGAATATCTTGGCGCGAGCGTGTTCACCGTGCTTCCCTGTGGACGCATCCGCTGAAGTCATTTCACGCCCATCCCATTCGACCGGAATCGAGCTGGAGTGGTATATTTCACTTTCGGAAGAGACCGAGCTGCGGCGCTGCCACGCTCATTCCCCTATGCCAGATAGGTAAGTATCCTGGTTCTTGCAGGATATCTGGAAATCATCCAAAAGACTATATATTAACATAATGGGATATGGGGACAGGTGGGAAACTTGGTAAAGGCCTACTGTGTGAAATGCAAGAAGTCCGTCGAGATGAAAGAGCCGAAGAAGGTAAAACTGAAGAACGGCAAGCCAGCAACCAAGGGCGTATGCCCGAAGTGCAGCACAAAGGTGTTCAGGATCGGCGGTTAAGCAAAACGATTTCGAAAACGGTTTCCAGAAGACCCCTCACGGGGTTCTTCAACAATCGGGTCTTCTGAGAGTATTTTATTCCATTTGCCTCAAGTAGCGTCCTCGATCCGAGAGCGCATGCATGGCTCTGATCGCGCGCCATATGCTAGGATATGCTGGTATATTGCGCTTGGCAAGCTCCTTTATGATCGCGTCCGTGCGTGCGCCTGCGAACGCGCTCACAACCAAAGGCGTCTTGCCCGATCCGCCTCTCCTTTCAGCGACATCGATGAGTTTGCGCGTGATATGTGGCGGCTGCGTCTCCAGGGACATCATAATGCAGTCGACTCCGGGATCGTCTGCCAAGACTCCCAGAACGGCATCATACATCTCGTCCGTTACCCCAGAAGTCAAGTCAACGGGGTTCCGGACCGAGGAGAACCCCGGTGCGATGGACTTGAGCTCATCTTCTGTCCTGCTCGACAGACGAGCCATGCTCAGTCCGGCCCCATGGTCTTTTGATTCCACGTAATCAGTTGCTATGACCCCAAAACCGCCCGCGCTTGCGACCACGCACACACGATTGCCCCGGACATGGTCCACCATGGTCAACGCCATGGCGACATCCAGAAGCTCCTCCTCATCATACGCCCTTGCAACTCCTGCCTGCCTCAGCACGCCATCAACGACGGGATCGGAGGAGGAAAGCGCGCCCGTGTGGGATTTCGCAGCCGTCTCGCCGGTGCTAGTCCTGCCAGATTTCAGGACAACTATCGGCTTCGTCTTGGCAACATTCCTTGCGGTTTCAAGGAATCCTTTCCCGTCGGAGAACGACTCCAGGTACAGTGCGATGCATTTCGTGCTTCCGTCATTGGAAAGGTAGTCCAAAAGGTCGTTCTCATTGATGTCGCACTTGTTCCCAAGTCCGACGCACGCGGAGATCCCTACACCCGCTGCCTCTGCCTTCTCAAGGAACGCCACTGAGACTGCCCCACTCTGCGAGACCATCGCGATGCTTCCCTTCTTGGGCCGTTTGCTTCTCTCAGTCGGGATCAACAAAGTGTCAAGGCCGATGGAGGGAACGAATACGCCCATGGTGTTGGGACCTAGTATTCGGGTTTTCGTCCTTTCTACCGCTTCCATCAACCGATTCTCAAGCGCGCTTCCTTCTGGACCGGTCTCCCTGAACCCCGAGGATGTCACTATCACCACGCGCACGCCCTTGAGCGCGCACTCGCGCACGCCTTTCTCCGACGCGGACGCGGGAAGTGCAAGGATTGCTAGATCGACCTCGCCAGACACGTCTGATATTGTAGGATAGCATCGCAGTCCCAAGATCTCCTTCTCATTGGGGTTCACGGGATACAGGAGGAACCTTCCTTTCGAGAGGTTCTTGAGCATGATGTGCCCCATCTTCTCGGGATGCGCCGATGCGCCCAGGACGGCCACCGATCTGGGCCTGAAGAGCGCGTCGAGGTCGTTCTTCACGCGTCCACCATTGCCTTTGGGAGTATTATCAGTTCTCCCATCTGACGAGAAGGTGCCGTCGAACGGAAAAGGAAATCAGAAGTAAGATGTTTGAAAGGGTTTGCGTTCCAGATCAGTAGAACTTGGCCGATCTCGTGACCTGCTCGTCCACGTAGATCTTGCGCTTGCCGAGCTCCTTGAAGAATGCCTCGGGCTCGACCGTCGCCTCCGCGGGAAACACTCCCGGTTCCTTGATCCTCTTCGTGTGCTGCCAGTGAGCCACGATCGAGGGGGGTACCGATGTGTCCCTAGCTGAGGACACGCCCCTGTCGGGGTCATTCCACGTCACGATGAAGTATGTCACCGTCGCGGGCATGTTGTCCTTCTTCCCGACGCAATCGATCCTGAACATATCGTATTCGAACTTCTCCTTCGGGGGCGCAGCCCTGCCGTCCGATATGCCCTTCTGGTACATCGAGGTCAGATAGTCGAGCGGGGAGATCTTCGCGCCACTCGCTTCGAGCGGGTTGGTGTCCGCAAACCCGAGCGCCCTCAACGTTAGGAATGTGTTCATGTCGATAGCTGGGAACCCGATCCTGAAAGTCACGTTCTTGGCATTCAGGTACTTGCCCATCGTCGCAGGCTCCGAGTGCTTGATGAAGTAGGCCTTGACCTTCCCTATGGGCTCCGGCATCGTGACGTCCGTCTCTCCGCCGAGGATCTTCTGCTTTGCATACTTCCCGTTGATCCATTGAACAGACTCCTGTGTGAACTCGTCCAGGACCGTCCTGATCGAGTATCCAGGCCATCCAGCTTCCTTGACAGGCAGAGTGTTGCCCCAGGCGCACGTGATGTCAATGGTGTCGACCGAGTCGAGCTTCTTTGCGCCAGCGGCGCCTGCGATATTCGTCATGCCGGGCGTGCTGCCCAGGCCTATTGTCGCGTTGATTCCCGCATCCTTCCACTTCTTGTTGAGGTCGATCTGCTTCAGGCATATGTCGAAGAATCCGCCGAGGTCAGTGTAGGTCGCTCCGCCCTTCAGGCAGGCGTCCATCACGCCGAGGTTGGTCTGGTACCACGCGCAGTTGACCACCGACTCGACCTTCTCCCTTTTTATAGTCTCGAGGAGCTTCGACGAATCAGTTGCGTCCAGCTCCATGACCTTGACCTTGCTCGAGAGTTTCAGGTCGTCGACGGCCTTCTTCACGTGGCTCATCCTCCGGCTTGAGGCGATCACGTCCTTTTCTCCGCACATCTCAACGAGGTCTTGAACGGCGAACCCGCCGATCTGCCCCGATGCTCCAAGAACCAATATGCTCATGTATTGCACCTCTTTTGCTCAATCCAATTGAGTCCTAAACCTTCATCCGGACCGGGCAGTATCCGTACTCTTACAATCTACTTAAATGTTGTCTGGTCAGTGACCTTGCCGATTCAACGAATTGAGAATCGGTGACCGAGCGCTTGAAATGGTGACAACTCCCCAGCCCGAAACTGCAACGATTTGCGAAACTTCGCCTTAACAGAAGAATCACGGAATTGCCGTTGAGGGGCTAGTTCATCTTGACCCGATGCCCCTTCCCTGTTCGATCAAACAACACTTCGCCGCCTACGACCGTCCTGAGGACCTCTATAGACTGAATTCTCTCGACGTTTTCGAACGGGTCCTCGGACAGAACGATCAAGTCGGCCACCTTACCCTCGGCGAGGGAGCCCTTGGTAGACTCCTCGAAGGATGCGTAGGCTGCGTCGCGCGTGTAAGCTGCCATCGCTCTTTGCACGGATATCTTCTGAGAAGCATGAGGGGCGTTCACGGCCGAATGTATCCCATAGATTGGCGAAAGCGGCATGCAATCGGAACCAAAGACAAGCTTGACCTTCGCCTTAAGCACGTCCCGGAAGGGATTGTTCGCTGCCGTTCTCTTAGGTCCCAGCCTTGACAGATACATTCCGTCGGTCCCTCCCCACTCACCTATGAAGTTGGGCTGCATAGAAGCGACCAATCCCAATCTGCGCATCTGGCGCAAGTGTGTCTGGCTCGGGAGCTCAAGGTGCTCGATCCTGTTTCTCAGATTCCTGAAGGATCTACGTTCAGCGGTTCTCGAGAATGCTGAGATCACCTCTCCGATCCCTGCGTCCCCGATCGCATGTATCGCGACCTGAATGCCCGCTTCATTTGCGCTAGTGACGAGTCGTTCGAGTTCCGACCTACCGATCACCAATCCGCCCTTGTTGCCGGGGTCGTCGGCGTACGCCTCAGACAGGGCAGCGGTTCTTGCGCCGAGGGCCCCGTCACAGAAGATCTTCAATCCGCCGAACTTGAGCCGTTCCGACCCGAAACCGGTGGAGATTCCCAGCCCGACTCTGGAATCGAGATCACTGGATGGCGTGTTGAACCAGACCCGAACGCCGAGGCGCCCGCTCTTCTCCGCTGCCCTGTAGATCTTGAAGTCATTTGACTGCCCGTTGTCATGAATGGATGTTACACCAAGTTTATGCGCCCTGCGAGTCGCGACTAACAGTGCTTTGGATTTCTTGGCGTCGTCTGGCTCTGTGTGCTTCCTTGGCAGACGTAACGCGTTCTCTCTCAGGATGCCTTTCTCGAGATCCACGTCTGGGGTCCCCGAATCGATGCAAAGGATGTCGATCGCCATCGAGTTGACAGTCGAAAGATGACCGCATACCCTGTGGGCGACGGTCGGGTTGTTCGGGCAACATGAATCGAGATCCTGCTTCGTGATGAACCTGCCGCCCGGCCAACCGCTCTCCTTCCAGTTCGTGGCTATGACCCATTCGCCCTCAGGATACTTGGCGCCTGCGTCTTTGATCAGCGCGAGGGCTTCATCCAAAGTGCGAGTATGAGAGAGATCCACACCCATTGAGTCTATGCCCATCTGGATGAAATGCGTGTGACAATCGATGAACCCCGGAAGGACCGTCTTTCCCCGAAGATCGAACCGCTCGCAGTCTCTTGGTCTGCCCCTCCTGGCATCTGTGTCGTCGCCTGCAGCCGCTACTCTTCCATCAGAGATGGCGAGAGCCGAGACCACTTTCCTCGTGTCATCCATCGTGTAGATTGTGCCATTGTAGAACAATGAATCCGCGCACTTCCCAGTCATAGGGGGGAAGAATGGGATCATCGATTATTAGCCTTGGCCCGCTTGGCCGTATCATTTCTTTTCCAGAATCATCTCGAGAATGGTCGTAAAGGCCTGCTCGACGTTGTAACCTGTCTTAGCAGATGTCAATAGGGCAGGTGAGTTCTGCTTCTTCGCGAAGACCTCGAGATCCTGATACGGTACGCGCGTCTCATCCCGCAAGTCGCATTTGTTTCCAAGGAAAACGATCGGGACCTTTCCAGTGGTGGAGGTCATGGCCTTGATCCAGTACCTGAGCTCTCCGAGGCTTTCCTTGCTGGTTACGTCACACACGGCCAGCGCACCTTCGACGCCATAGAAGTACGCTTCCCTCAGGACCTCTCTAAAACTTGGCTGTCCCATTATGTCCCATATCAGAAGGATGACGTTCTGTGGTGCACCAGTCTCAGGGTCCTTGATCTCCATCTCCCTCTTGGTCACCTTCGTCCCGATGGTCGCTATGTACTTGTCATCAAACACATCGAGAACGTAACGTCTTATCAGGCTCGTCTTGCCGACACCGACATCGCCGATGATGCATATCTTCAGCTTGCGGGAATTCTCGACCGGAGCCACTTGCCCACTATCTCCAACTGGACGATATAGGGACAGGAGGTCTATAAAACGTTTGCACGCGCAATGCGGTGGCATTGGATTGCTCCGCAGACACGCATGCAACGTGAATGAAGAATATCGGTTACGGGCAGCAGACTTCGCGCGGATAGGAAAAGTAACTTAACCGCCGAACGCCTATATGCATTCAAGGATGCGTCTCGATCAGAGCGAAAACCTGCATCGAGCCGGCTCTTGGATGGAGACGATGCATCTACGCCAAGCGAATCAGGGCTCACCCCTGATATAAGCAAAAGGAGGAAAACCAAAATGGCTTGTGGAAAGTGCGGCAAGAAGACGAAGAAGGCAGCTAAGAAGAAGGTCGCTAAGAAGAAGAAGAAGTAATAGAGCGGTTGTGTGGACGGTCTGGATTCTATCCTTTCAGGAGAGTAGTTGTATGCCTGCCAGAAAAACATCCAAGAAAGCCGGGAAAGCAAAGAAGAAGAAAGCCTACTACAGAGGAAAGGAAGTACGGGCGTCTAGATGATCACGCTGGCTTCATGAACTCAGGCACTGCGAGTGCTGAAGTTCGTGGATCAAAACTTGATAAACCTCTTTCATCCTTAATTCGTACGCATTTTCTGGACACGATGCCGTTGAGAGAAAATGGAAGGCGCATCAATCTCGACCCGCCTTCCGTGACCCATTCATCGATATCGTACCGCCTACCTACAGTTCTCGCGATAGCTTTCCGTTCCCGCTTCGAGAGATGATACGCGGCCTCGTCGTCAACGACGACATGAAACCCCCGTCCGGAATACACTATCCCGACTGACTCGTATTGCTTCGCCAGCTCAAGGCTGAGCATCGAGACCTGCTTCCTGACGGAATTGAATTCGTACATGCAGAATCCGTGGACGCGTCCCTGATCGACCTTCTCCCCCAGATGCCCGTGATAGGGACAATCCACATTCTCGGGGTCGAGGTCAAATGCCAGCTGTTGACCGTCGCAGTTGTTGCACGCTTGGCAAGCCTCAACGCCCTCGTCACAGAGAGAGCACTTCCTCACGTCGACGTATCTGTTCCTATCATAGTAGAGAGACTCTGGAAGATAATCGAGCGCATAACGCCGGATGTCACCCGGTCCCTTCCAACTGTCTATCACAACTACATTGTCCTGGTTCTCCTCTCGGCCTGGCATCACGATTCCCGTGTATCTTCCGAGGATCATGGCGAACTTCAGGTTCCTCTTTCTGGTACCTATCCAGTGAGAGAGCGACTTGACATCGAACTCCTCGTCGTAGTATCGCCTCCGCTCCTCCAATGTCGACGGCCTCATGCCTCTCGGAAACAACTTCACTTCACTCGGACCCGCACGATACGCAAAATAGTTTTCCCCCGAGTGGCAAAGTGACATATCCAAGAGACGCAATCGCGGGCCAGGTACCCAGCATGAAGTCTGGTCGAAGGCTACTCTGGATAATCAGTTACCATCATGCATGCAACGACGGCACCCTGATGGCGCTCGTCGCCCTCATTCCAATACTGAAAGAGAAACTGGGGCTGTCGTACTATGATGTCGGTTTGCTCGGGTTCGGGCTCTTGATAACTGTCGTCATTCAGTATGCAGTCGGAAGATTTGCGGACCGCGTCTTCTCGAGGTACCTCCTTGAACTGGGCGCCGCCCTCATGGGAATATCTTTCCTGCTGATGCTCATGGTGAACAACTTCGAAGGATTGTTCCTTGCCGTAATCTCGATGCGCGTCGGAGGTGCATTCTACCATCCCGTCGGGACCAGCTGGATCACACGGGAGTACTCCGGCCCTGACCTTGAGACGGCCCTTGGAATCCAAAGCGGCGTGGGCAATTTCGGTGTGATCATCGCGCTCGCCACCTCTGGCTTCCTCGGAGACATGTTCACATGGAGGGCACCATGCATCCTCTGGGCGGGTTTGAATCTCTCGGCGGTGCTCTTGGGGACCCTGTTGGTTGAAGAGGGGATGATAAAGACCAAGGTCATGGCCAAGAAAGCCGCGACAAGCTCGAGGGTCACTTTGCGCAAGATGATGTTCCTCACCCTGCCGATAGTGAGCGGGGGGGCGCTGTATCAAATCACGAGCTACTTTGGTCCCTTGAATCTCACCACTAGGACGCCCGGCTGGAGCGCTGGCAGCGCGGACCTCATCTTCGCGCTATGGATTGGCATCGGGACTGTCACTTCCTTTTACTTCGGCGCCCTGAGCTCGCGGGTAGGAAAGTACCGGCTCCTTTGGATGGGTTACTTGGTGTCACTAATCGCGGTCATCATCCTTGCGGTCACAACTGATTGGTGGCTGATTGCACCGACCCTCCTCGTGTTCGGCGCGTTCCTGTTCGTGACTTACCCGACCCTGTTCGCCATGATTACCGAGCTGACGGGGGAGGAAGAGCGGGGAACGGCATTCGGGATCCTATTCGGCTTTCAACTAGGTGGAGGCGCGGTTTCGGTCTACGTATGTGGCTTCATTGCCGACCACTTGGAAAATCCTGGATATTTGTTCCTGTTCGCGGGAGCCCTGGCGGCCGCATCGCTGGTCACTATCACTCTCTGGGAGACGCACGTCAAGAAGCTCGCCAAGAACTGCTAGCTACTGAGCGCGGCCTCTCCGGTCCGGTATCAAGGACGGAGAGGGCTTGACCTTGGGAGCGGGTGCCTGCCCTGGCTCCTTGGCATATGGTTGCTCCCTTGCTTCCCTCTCGAACTCCGAAACGACCCGCTCGAACCCGTGCTTCCTCTCCTGCCTTCTCAACCAGAAGATGAATGCGTCCACGCCTACTGCCACTATGCCTGAGAGGTACACTAGGTCGAATACTTGCGCACCTCCGATGCTCAAGAGATTTGCGCCTCCCACCGGTGCAGGAAATGCCAGTATGTCGCCCAAATGGAAGATGTCGGCTCCGACCAACGTACCCACAACGCCAGAGAAGTATGCCAATGGTGCTGCCTTCTTGATGTCCATCCAAAAGGTGGACAGAGAGTAGAACCCGGCTGCCACGGCGGGCGCGAAGGCCCACGGACAGTCCGCCACAATCCCCGTGTTCTGCTCCGCTCTCGTCATGAAGTACGTGATGAATGTAACTATGATGACCCCTATGAGTCCCTCCGCAACCAGCACCCTTCGGGACGTCATGAGGTATGCGCACACTATCAACGGGATCAACGCTCCCCCGACATTGATGCCAACCCACCATCCCTTGTACGGGAAGATTGGGATGTTGACCGCGCCAAGCAAGAGCGTGAGCATGAGGATCGTCCCGGCCTCTCCCCGTGAGAACCCGAGTTGCTCAAAGACCTTCTCGATTGATGTGATGTACAGCCAGAACAGCAAGAGTGCCAGCCCAAGGATTACGAGAACCAGTAGGACCGTTCCGATGAGCGCCATTTCGAGACAGTAACCGACCAGGATGATAAAACCCTATTCCCTGTTGGCATCCTGGCCCGGAGAAAAGAGTCGTCCTAGTCGAAGGTCCTCGGATACGGTGACTTGAGCAATGACAAGCGCATCACCAGCATCTCGGTGATCATCGGGGGGTCGGCATCGCCGAAGTATATCAGATGAGAGCCGCACCGGCACCCGGAGGAGCCAAAATGCGGCACCGGGAACGCAGCCCCCTCGCACGATGACAGGGCTTCGACGGTCTCGCACTCGGTCCTCTTCGAATCGGAGTGGATGGCGATGCTCGCAGTGATCTCGGCCTTTCCAAGGAGATAGTCGATATGCCATCTGAGCTTCTTACGATCGGACTTGTGCCT
>JBGOXV010000011.1:0-18297 GCA_041479325.1 Thermoplasmata archaeon | reverse complement strand
CGCATGCCAAGCGGGCGATCTGCCGCTGATCTACCGGCCCATGTTGTTTTTGCGATGTATAGGGTAGGTCTAGTTAAAACTTGCCGAGCTCTGCCAAGACTCCGCGTGCTCACATCCAGGCATCGATCTTCTTCTGGTACCTGGTCTTCTCGCCAGCAACAGGCAACGGATACTCTTCAGTAAGACATCCGAGGCAGAGATCGCCTGCGGGCAGGCCGATTGAATCCACCAATCCCTCGACCGAAAGGTATCCAAGACTGTCGGCCGTGATCATCTTGCCGATCTGCTCGATCGTCCTTCCCGTAGCCGCAAATTCCTCTCGGGTCTTCATATCGATTCCGAAGTAGCAGGGGGCTCTGATCGGTGGAGAACCGACCCTTACGTGCACCTCCTTCGCGCCAGCGTTCCTCACGATCTGGACGATTTGCCGGATCGTCGTGCCGCGGACGATCGAGTCATCCACGAGGACCACTCTCTGATCCTTGAGGATGCTCTTCAGCGGGTTCAGCTTGAGCATGACGCTCGTGGTCCTGTCGGACTGGTCGGGCATGATGAACGTTCGCTCCACGTACCTGTTCTTCATCAAGCCTTCCGAATAGCGGATGCCTGAGGCCTCCGAGTAACCGATAGCATGTGATCTCCCGGAATCGGGGATCGGGACGATGACGTCCGCCTCGACCGGCTGCTCCTTGGCCAGTCTCTGACCGATCCTTCGCCTCACCTCGTACACCAGCTTCGTGTCTATGCAGGAGTCCGCACGCGCGATGTATACCCACTCGAACATGCAGTGCGCCTTGCCCTTGGAGAGGCTGGTCTTAATCGATTTCACCTCGCCAGGCAGTAGCTCGACGATCTCCCCTGGCTCGACGTCGCGTATGAATTCCCCGCCAAGGGTGTCGAAGACCACGCTTTCAGAGGCAGCCGCATACCCGCCCTTGGTCCTTCCGACGCAGAGTGGTCGGAACCCCAGCGGGTCTCTGATCGCGAAGACCCTGTTGTCTATCATGATGGTCATCGAGTACGAGCCCTGTAATAGTGACATGAGGTTCTTGAGCGATTTCACGGGGTCACCCGTGTTCGCGATGTCGTTCGCCAGCAGTCTCACGGCGATCTCGGAATCGGATGAGGTGATGAACGCCCAGCCCTTCTTCTTGAGTTCGTCCATGATCCTGTCGGCGTTCACTATCTCGCCGTTGTGGGCCAGCGCGATGTCTCCGTAGTTGGTGGAGACGACGATCGGCTGCGCGTTCTCAATCGTCGATGACCCCATAGTGGAATAGCGGACGTGGCCGATCCCCAGGTCGCCCTTCAGGTTCTTGATGTCGTCTGGCTTCAGCGCCTGGTGCGCCAATCCCATGCCCTTGATCGCCTTGATGCCGCTGTTGTAGACGGCGATGCCCGCGGACTCCTGCCCTCTGTGCTGCAGGGTCCTGAGCGCGTAGAATATGTCTGTGGAAACGTTTGAAATTGAGGCTATTGCGAAAACGCCACACTCATCCTGCGGGTGCTCAGGCTCCGTTAACCTCAACCCCCTCTCATAGGAATGCGTTTCATTAGTGCTGCTTCGCCCAGTTGTAGTGTCTCAGCTTTGCAGTCGCGCCGAAGCCGCATGAAGCACAGACCTTATGTCTGACGTGATACGCGCGCTTGCCACATCGGCGACACATTATGTGTGTCTTCTTGCCACTGCGCTTGCCCATCGATGGAGTGCCCTTCGTCATCTGGCCCTACCTCAAGGTGAAATGTATATTACGTTGTCCCCTCGGACGATCGTGGCTTCCATCTTCCGGACGACCTCGCCCTCGTGGGTCTCCTCGGCGTTGCGGAGCACGAGGTTCATGTGCGGATCGTACCCGTCGAGTATGCCGCGGTATCCCCTCTTCCCCTTGAGCTCCACCATGACCTGTGCATTGATTGACTTGTTCAGAACAGCCAGGGGCTTGATCAACAAATTCACCTGTTTGGGATTATGCCAGGTACCATACTTAAAGCTTTGCGGTTCAACGGCTTTGCACATTTAATAGCCAGTTAATGTGCAGACGGGCATTTTGCACATGAATCTACTTATCTGCAGCCAACCGATTCGCCAAGAGGGCGGTCGACGATGAAAGGAGTGGATGAGAAGTTCATCAAAGAGTGTTGGGAGAGCTTCACTGTGCCTGGAAGGACAGACTCGGAGGACCTCGGAAAGCTAATGGGGGAGAATAATGGGTATCTCGCAAAGAAGTTGATAGAGTACGAACCCGAACAGGCTATTGCAGCGAAATACATCCTTGAGCTCTACGCCTACAAAGCATCCAAAGAACGAGCAGATGCGTCAGAGGCACAGTGGCGATGGGCTGTGTTCTTCTCGCTGGCCGCCAGCGCTGGCGTCTTCTTGGTCGAGTTCATAGGCATTCTTGGATGGCATGTATGGGTAGAATCATTCTCGTTGTTCGGGTTTGTTATATCCGTATTTCTCGGACTGGCAATCCTGCTGTTTCACAGAATCAAGGATTCGCTATGCGGAAAGCCTGAGGGGCTGTAGATGTCCTTGACACAAAACCAGATTCACCTTCTTTCAAGTCTGAAGAATGTCGCCAAGGAGCAACTAGAGAACAATATCCTGACTGATGAGGAATTGAGCGCAATAGGCGCATCTCTCAGCGGACTCATTGGGGAGTTGGCCGCTTGCCAGGTATTGAATCTCCAGTGGTGTCCAAGCACAGGGTATGTGCAAGAGAAGGAGGCGTCAGATACCAAATCAAGACGAGAAGACGATCCGCCCCAGAAGAAATCAGGAAAGGACGAGTTGGGCGGTTCAGGAGCAGTGAATTCGACTTTGGCATCCTAGTCATTTTGGACTATGACTTTGAAGTCAAGGAGATACATAGATTGCCGAGGGACGAGATCGAGACGCTTCAGGACAAAGAGAGCCGGAATAGAGGCGCGCATGTGGCGGCATTCCGAAAGATGGCTGGGTCGCCTGTATATGTTCGGTAAAGTAGGTTCTGGCCAAGATAGGGCGGTGAAGTGAAGAACGAGGCCGGGTGTCAAAAGTCGGGCAGGGCAGAGCACTTCCTAGGAAGTTGGGGACAACGGGGCTAGCTCCTGCCCCTGAATGAGAAGAGCCAGTCAGCGAGGACGCGTGACAACGATCCACCTTGAGGATGTCTTAGGCAAACTTTGTGTAGGATGAGCGTCGTTTCTGTAGCACGAACGCGCCTTCGAGGGTCAAGGAGTCCTTCTTCGAGTGCGACATATGCGGCAGACGGATGCCCTTTCTCGAGATCGAGAGACACCAGCGAGCTGAGCATTCAAGCATACTTGAGCTTAGGAAGGGGTCATTCAGCGAGGCAAGACGCCTCACGATTCCTTTTGCCGTGCCACTAGTCATCACCTTGGTAGGGGGCTCCATTCTATTCGCTCTCCTCGTTTCCTGGACAGAGTACATACTGATTGGATTCTTAGCAGCCTTTCTGGTCTTGGCGCTGGCCATCATCTGGATTAGCGAAAGAAGGGCACAGGCGCCTCTGGAGAGGTACTACGCGGCGCTCAACGAGGAGTTGCGAATCTGCAGGTACTGTGGAAGGGGAATGAAGACCCGGGAAATGAGGAACCACGTCATCGAAGACCACCCTGGTGAACATAGACTTGAGAGACTGAAGGGGTTTGTGCTGCTTGCTGTAGTCATTATCTTTGTGGTGGTCGCCTTCATGTTCTTCTAGCCTATTCTCGTCCTCGAACCAAAACCGGAGTCGCACCGGTCGACTCTGAGTAGCTTGTGCCGCCGCCCGGGGCTGAATACACCGCTGCAACAGGGAGAGAACCGGCATGCGAGTACACGAACCGCTCGCAATGCCATCCGCTGCCCGGATTGGTGGCTCGGCCGATCAGCAGCCCAGTGCCGGAATAATTGCACTGCTCCCGATGACCCCAGGTGTCAATGTATCCCACCAACTCATTCTCGTAGTCGTACAGGAACGTCTGGGTGGTCCCTCCTTGGGTCCTGCCTGCCGAACGCCTGCTGCGTGTATGCGTTCACGCCCTTGGTCGAGACGGCGTGGATCAGGGGCCCAACGTCCCCGACCTTTCTCGACTTAAGCATCTTCTCCCTCTCTTAGAGGTACTCCAGGACGTATGGCTTCAGCACATCCGGGATTGGCAGGCGCGCTACCTCGCCGTGAATCCCCTCGCCCTTCGGATTGGCCACCAAGAAGGACCACTTCCTCGTGTCTTGAACCACTCGGAGACAATCGGGTGCATGACGGAGAGCACCTTCTCCGTGCAGTGACTCTCATTAGTCTTCTTGACCATACTAGGGCCCCCGTTTATCCCCCTTACTTATCCAGAGTCCCTAATACGTTCCCAGGGTAGCCGGAAATGTGCGCCATCTCTACGAGTTATCAACTCAGAAGTGAAGAACCACATCGCGAGCCTCTCACGCATTCTGACGCCTGGATCAAACTAGCCGCGGACATCAGTCATTGATTACCCGCTTTGACCAAAAATGATGGCAAGTGGTCCATAGGCTTGGGTAGAAGATGCTGCGACCGAGAGAAAGCTATATGAGACGAGCATCACCAGTGCAACCAGTATCCTGTCGTCAGCTCGAGAGCGGTTCGGGAGAGATATCCGCCACTGATAGTAGTAAACATTCTGAGAGTCGGACTGACTCGATTCTGCGTCCACGGGGCCATGGTGATTCGTTGACGACGAATTGTACCTATTCCACTCTCTTCTGAGCTCCCAGAGGCTAATTCGACCATTCGTAGAGCGATGAATGCCTTCGTATGCGACATTATAGCCTCCGAGCGGCCTCAGAGAACACATGTTTTCGCTAAAGGGGCGAGTCTTGAAAACAAGCTTCTTACCGAAAGGAAACACCAGCCGAGTACGCGTGTGTAGTAAGTTGGATGAGACTAAGGCCAATCGAGATCCCCCGAGAAGAACCTCAAATCGATGGCCACTGCGGCACTTATTCACGCTCGCTACCCCCCATGGAGTGTTCGCCTCAGCGAAGGTTTCTGAGAGAGCGAAGAAGGACACTGTTCCGGTGCGATGTCCATCAACACTGCCGACTTCGAAGGACCCTGAATTGGATAGCGCAAATTCTGGGTCAAAACCATACTCTTGGGTTCGTGCGAAAGATAACCGGGATCTGATTATGAATGCATTAGTGTTGGAGGGAATGTTAACATTGAAAGCGTCTCCGCGTGTGACCATCACCGTAGGCACCTCTTACTGAACTGGAACATGATCAACATACCATAAGTAAGCTGGCCTCTCTGTAGACCAATGAGTAATGAAAGGAACAGAATGACATCTGCATTGGAGGAAAACAACTCGTCATCATTTGACAAATGAATGACGCTCATTGCCAAGGAAGACGCCACCTCAAACATAGTAATACCCCTCTGAGATGTATCGCGACTATTGTCTACTTCACGGTCTACACCCTTGGTATAGAAGTAGCCCGACTCCCACTGCGAAATAGCCGAGGATAAGGAGGATTCTACCCCAGACTGTGGCGAAGAACCCTGCAATCTTCGCGAAGAAACCTATCTTCTGTAACCAACCGAGTGTGCCACCATACACCTTTGCTACAGTCCAAAGCATATCCACGACCAAACTCGCCCAGCACCATAGTCCAGGTCCAAGAACACTCATGCCACCACACTGAGCAGCTCTGCTCTGCCACCAGAATCCGATCTTGTAGGCCAGGGTGGTTTCCTTGTCGACGCTGACGTAGATGCCGATGCCGAAAAAGAAGGTGTTCATGAAAAGAAAGATCCATTTGAACTGGCACCATGTGGACATCATTCCACTAGGATCTCTGCCGTTCAGCGGGTCGTTCTTGACAAATGCATATGTGCTTGCACCGTAGGCCGTCCGGGGGTCTCTCTCATCGAATCTGCCAGTAATTGGGTCGTAGTACCTTGCCTGGAAGTAGTAGAGCCCCGTGTAGCTGTCGTAAGTCTTCCCCTGGAAGCTGGGGGTGTCTATCCACCATTCGGATTGGGGTCCATACATCTCGCCGAACGGCGAGTATGACTGGTAGGTCGGGGCTGGATCACCGTGGTCCGCGTTGGCGTAGCATCGGACATTCCCGAGGCCATCCATGAATGCGAACAGGTTGCCCGGCGAGGAAAGGCCGGAGCATCCAAGCACCTCGTCCGAACCCGGGAAGTTCCAGTAGAAGTAGCATGTGCCGCCGCCCGGGGCGGAATACACTGCCGCGACGGGGAGAGAGCCGGCATGAGCATACACGAACCTCTCGCAATGCCATCCGCTCCCCGAGTTGGTAGCCCGGCCGATCAGCAGCCCGGTGCCGGAGTAGTTGCACTGCTCCCGCTGACCCCAAGTGTCAATGTATCCCACCAGCTCATTCTCGTAGTCGTATGAGAATGTCTGGGTGGTCCCTCCTTGCGTCCTTCCTGCCTGGTTGCCGTTGCGATCGTAGGAGTAGTTCGTCCCGTCGGAGCTGTGGAGCAACTCGTCGTAGGCATTGTATGTGAAGTTGGTCCAGGAGCCAGAGCTGCGTTGGGACAGCATGTTGCCGACGGGATCGTAGGTGAAGTTGGTCCAAACGCCGCTTGTGACGTTCAGATACCCAGTCAGCTGGCCGATCTTGTCATACGCATATCGTGTGGTGCCGTACTGATCGATTGCCTTGACCACTCTGCCCATCGCATCGTAGCTGTACGTGTAGTTGCTGGGCCTCCAAGATCCGTTGCTGGTCACGGTCGTAGAGTTCAGATTGCCGATACTGTCATAGTGGTAGGTGGTGTTGTACCAGTAGCCGCCACCCGATGCGCGCTCGCTCAAACGCTGGCCGTTGCTATTGTAGGTGAAGGACCACGACAACCCGGTGCTCGTGGTGATCTTGGTCAGCCTGCTGACATTGTCGTACGTGTAGTTCGCCTGCACGGTGTAGTAGGCGTCCTGGAACCTGTCGGTCAGCATGTTTCCGCTCTGGTCGTATGTCAGAAACTCGGTGATGTCATAGCTGGTACCAGAAAGTCCCCTGGCTGACCCGAACTGGTTGTAGTGGGTCGTGACCTTGGTCACAAGCCCCAACGAGTTGTACGTCTGATTCTCCCAACCGCTCGTGCTCGTTGTGTTGATCACCTGCCCCAGAGCGTCGTATGTCAGCTTCGTCTTCTCTCCGTCTGGATATGTGGTGTTTCTCAGTCGGCCCAGCTTGTCGTAGTCGTACGTTGTCAGGTTGCCGTTCGGGTCTCTCCTGCTGACCATGTTGCCCGCACGGTCATAGGTGTAGGTGTAGTTCTTGCCAGTCGGCATCTGGACACCAGTGAGGCGAGCGTATGCATCATAGGTGAAATTGACCGAATGGTTGTTCGCGTCCACGACCTTCAGAGTGAGTCCGTATGCGCTGTAGAAGTAGTGTGTGCTATAGCCGAGTGCGTTTGTCACAACATCTGGCTTGCCCAGCGTGATGTTGGTTAGGTAGGTCGTGGAATTGCCCGAGAAGTCGGTGGACGCCGTTGTGTCCCCTCTGAAGTTGACTTGCTCGCTCGACTGATTGCCACCGGGGTTCGTGAGAGTGACGGTCGAGGATTGATTGGTTGCGTTCGTGTACACTTGTGTGGTACTCTGGCCGATCGGGGATGTCACATTGATATTGAGTCCAGTGGTACTTACCGATATATGGGTCGTCGCCCCAGCAGTGTCTGTGATATTCGTAACCATCCCCTGTGAGTTGTACTGGTATTGAGTAGCGAACCCGCGCTTATCTCGCGTCTTGTTGAGGTTGCCATGAGAATCGTACCAGTACTGAGTGCAATTCCCTGAGGCGTCAATCGATTTCACGATATTCCCCACGGAGTCGTAGGTGTTCCTAGTCTTGTGACCGAGAGCGTCCGTGCTGTTGACCTGCAACGCGATGTAGCGGTTCTTCTGAACCGTGACATTGTAGCCATACTTCGTAACTGCATTCAGCGGATTGGTCGTCTGGGTCATGTCGCCATATGCGTCGTATGAATAGTTGTAGGTGTTTCCGTTGCCGTCAGTTGACATCAAGAGTCTGTACGATCGGTCCCATGTTAGCGTGAGGTTCTCATTTCCTGACTTGCCCGGGAACGCAATCCCCGCCGAGCCGGAACCGCCGCAACCGCCGGAGCCCCCCGCTAGGGGAGAACCTGATATTCTCGTGGGCAAGAGCGCCGCATTCATCGCGACTGTCATGTCGTGTCCGTATGCGCAGGTGACGAGCGTCGTGGTCATGTTCTGGTAGGTTATGTTGTACTTGCGAACGGGCGAGTACATGGACATGTGATGAACAAGACCCCTGCCCCATAAGTAGTCTGAAGTACTCCACACTTGGGTGCAGCGACCCTGCGAATCGTAGGAGAAGCTAGTGTTCTCGGCAAGAGCAAACGGCTGGGGCGTGCTCCCGAACCCTGGCTCGACCAGGTTCCGCCATTCGACTATCTGATCCACCTCCTTCAAGCGACCGTTCGCATCGAAGTAGTACTGGCAGTCGGCGCCCGTGAGGTTGTTCCACGTCTCCATCTTGGGATTGCCGTTGTAGCCGCCGTAGCCGAATTCGACGAACTCGTTGGAACATGCGGCGATTCTCAGTTTTCCGTGAAGATAGGTGAAGTTAACGCTGTGGCCCGCTTGATCTGCGACGCTTGTGAGATAATCGCCATTGTACGTCAAGATGATTGTGTTGCCATTCTTGTCGGATTCGTTCGCTAGCCTCCCCTGAGCATTGAAACACATCCGTGAACCGTCAAGCGACCAGAGCACATGGTTCCCGGTCGTGAGGTTCTTGGTAAGGCGTTGTGTGAGACCTGGTGGCGTGACGTAAGATCCGTCGGGCATCTTGATGAATGTGTGCTGGCTGCCGCAGGCTTCCGTAAGGACAATGTCACCATAATTGGTCGACTTGACAGAAACGTTGTAATTGGTTGTCCAACCGGATCCACATATTCCTTGTGAGTTGAAAAGCTTGGAGTTGTACGTTAGAATCAGCTCGAGGTTGAAGCCCCTCGCAGCTATCGACAGCTCTGCATGCTGGCGCACCAAGTTGCCGTTTGCGGTGTTCACCAGGCCACCCGCATAGACGTAATAGTCGTCTATGCCGTAGTTTCCACCGTATGCATACTCGTGATAACGGGAGACCTTGTTGGAGTACCCGGAGGCGTTCTGTCCCCCGAACAGGAAATTCGTGTACCCATCGCTTATTGCGCTCAAATTGCTCACTGCCCCTGGCATCGGAGCGAGCTTGGTTGCGACCTGCTGTGAGCTAGTGTTGAATTGCACAACCGTGCTCAGGTAGCCCGATGCGGCCTTGCCACCGTACACGCAAACGTTCTGGCCGTCCCACAGCGCCGCCGAGTATGCGGTCTTCTGTGGGAGGACTGCTGACAAGAGGGATACAGTGTTCGTCTGCGTGTCGAATCTGACGATCTGGTTGATGTAGCCAGAGTCGTTCACCCCTCCAATTATGTAGGCATAGCGGCCATCAAACGCTGCGCTCGTATAGGCTCTCTTCGATGGCAGCATCACACCCAACCTGGTAGCCGTATGCGTGGCAGCATTGAACTTGACTATGTCCGGCACTTGATGGCCGGTTCCGGTAATCGCACCCCCGAAGATGTACGCGTAGGTTCCAGTCCACACCGCTGATGTGCCCCATACTGCGGTCGGCAGACAGTTGGTGTAAGTCGTTGATTGATTGGTGCTCGAGTTGAACTTGACGACGTCTCGTAGTCCTGCAAGATTGCCGCCAACCAGATTCGCACCTCCAAAGACGTATGCCCAACCGAGCTGCTTGGCCCAGACTGCTGAGACGCTGTTTCGAGCGCTTGAGAACGGGTTCGCGACAGTGAAGTTCGTATCAGTGGCGGGATTGTATTCCAGGACCTGGTTGAGGTATGTGCTGGTCGGCGTCGAGCCGCCAAACATCAGGACTCTTGCGCCGTTCCATACGGCGCCGTCGAGTGCGACTCCAGTGGGCAGACTCATCATGATCTTGGACATCGTGATATCGCCGCAGTGGGTGGTCGTTCCATTCGACACAGAGATTGACGCAGGAGACGTGTACGTATAGTACGACGAGCGCTGGGATTGCATCGTGTAATTCCCTGGGTTGACGCTTGGGAAAATGAAGTATCCGCTGGGACCTGTTGAGTTGGCTTGGAGGGAGGTTCCTGTGAGAGTCAAATGCGCGCCGATAAGGGGAGCGTAGGTCCCCTGATCCAGCACATAACCATCGATGCTCCCAGACGGAACCAAGCTGAAATTCTGCCAAGTGTACCGATTGCTCACGACAACCACGCCGGTCTTCGTCTGCGTGACGAAGTTCACATGCGAAGCTCTCACCGAGTAGGTAGCAGGGGATAGAGTCAGTGAATAGTAGCCCACTGAGGACGTATTCGTCGAAGTAGTTGTTCCAAGGGCCTGTACACACGTCCCACTAATCGGCTGTCCATTTGTCGAATTCAGGACGTAGCCCTGGATGAAGCCCATCCCGCCATGGCCAGCTGTACCAGCCAACGCATTGAATGATGACGCAACAAGCAGCGCTACGGCAAGGATAGCAAACGCACCATAGGTCACGGACACGTGCCTTTGCCGGTAGTTGCCCTTAGCCAGAGAATCTCGCGGTTCGCTAGAGATGGCACTAGATTCCGAGCAACTCGTTCCTTCAACATCGCCCTGAATGACTTCTCTCTTCACCGGTTCCTCCAAACAAACCCCCCGCAGGGGTAGTACATTTGGACTACATTAATTCTAACTTTAGCCGCGAAGAACGCGAAAAAGCTCCTCAAGGTTCCTGCCTGATATCAACAGATTCTCGCATTCAGTTTCCTCTCGAAAACGGAACTTCGCACGCGAAAGACAGTGGCTTTCCGAGCATCCTAGACATGTATGCCTGATATTCATCCAGGCTCATCCTGATGATCGAGTTCTCCGTTGTCTTAGCGATTAAGACAATGCCATCATTATCTGGGATTCTTGCTGCTAGCGCATCATCGATTACCCAATCCATTGATTCTAGTTCGCCGAAGAAATTGACCAGAGAGAAGACGATATTCTCCTCGCGAAAGATACATATCGAATGATTAGGCCTATTATCTAGCGCATCCTGGCCGATGACGTTCGAGTTTTCACCATCCGCATCGCTTTCGAGCTTGATAGCTAGATGCCTTTCAGATTCACTCAAGGTCAGAAGTGTGTCGGGATTGATTGGATTCCACATCCGGCCTCTTAGCTCTTCTACACCTTTCGTCTCGGCAACCTCGTCACCCCACAGCCAAACCATTGTGCCTATGGTCACCTTGTTAACCAACTTCAGGAAGCAATCCGGCGGAACTCGGTCGTTCTCCGCAGGAATAATAGCCTGGCGAGTTTGAGGGGGCCCCAGATTATCCAGAAAGACTAGCTCCAATTCGCCAGTTTCCATGTTTCTCATCATTTTGACCTTTCTTCCACCAGACAAACCATATCCTTTGTGCGTTTCAAAGCTCCCTCTCCTCTTCCTCCTTGAGTTGATCTTGTGTCCATCTTGAATTAGGTCGCAGAGTAGCTCTCTTAAATGAGTTATTCCCATAGCTGCTTGTTCGATTTCTCTGCTAATCCTGCCATTGCACTCCCTGCAGGCGATGATTTTGAATTTCTTAGGGCCACCGATTTCTCGAGGAATGACATGGTCGAAAGTCCAGTCTCTATCTCGATACTGACTCCCGCAATAGGGGCAGACATATTCCTTCAGAATCTTTCCAGATGACATGCAACCACAACTCGGCCCCTAATCACTTTGGAGGGTAGTAGGCGCCCACAATCATCCAATTCCCCCATCTTGAATGGGTTCCCACAAAGAAATGAAGATCCCTCGCCCTAAACCAATCGAGATATTTCTCTCTCAGTTTTGTCCATAGCACATCGTTGTCCTTGTAGTTGCGACGCCAAGATCTGAAGGACTCGAACAATTCCCAATCCTCGAAACTCATGTCATGTTCAGGACAGTCTTGGCAACATTTGAATCTGTAGTAGAAATTGTGGGGTATCACTTCGAGCAGGCTCCGATCTATACCATAGAGGTTTCGCTGGATCTGAGTTGACCTGCCCTCTTCGACATCTCTCTCGAATTCATCGAGGGGCTTTCGATAGTGGAAATCAAGCAGACTATTTACCTTCACTATGCCCAAAGAGGTTCTGTCCTCACCGAACTTCCTTTGGAGTTCTTCAATCGACTCGCTTCGAAGCGGCATGACCTTTCGACTCCTCTCAATCCAGGGTGTTCTACCGCCTTCTGTTCGGACCAGCGAATCATCCACAACTGTAATGCCACAATTCGGCGCATCCCTACGCACTTTGTGGCTTTCTTTCCTGCCAGTGTAATCGTTGACTCTTGTGCACTCCACCTCAATCCATGAGTACTTTGGAATCTTCCTTGATCTAAAGAGATCAAATGGAACTGGGAATAGCCTAATGAATTCACCCGAATCTGTGATCCCTGCAAGGCAGACAGATGAACCATACTTCTTACTTGGCTCTGGATATGCCTTAACGGTCAGAAGAACGCGTTTCTTTTCCCATTGCAAAGATGAACCACCGAGATGCTATCTCCTTTCAGTCTATTTTCAATTATCGACCGATGGCACCTGGTGTAGTCATCCTCGAAGCACATTATTGCTGATCGGTTGTGATTGAGTAGCGCCTTCAGAATCTCATACGAATCAAGATTCTCTTCAAGTCTCATTGAGAAGAGATTCAATAGTTTGCTGATGTCGCCAGTCTCTTTGAACTCCTTTCTCGAATTTTGATCAGTGCCTAGCTGAGGGATGTGGATGTACATCACTCCGATTCGAGTCAGCGCCTCCTTCAGGGGGCTCTTAGAGAACCCAGCCTTGAAACTGAAGGCATTCTTCCTGACATCTATTAGCTGCTTGACTTTATTCTTCGATAGGTGTTCGAGAAATTCCTCGAGCGTCTTTCCCTCGTAGCCTATCGAATATGCTATGGGTCCGCGTTCCTGCTTTTTCTCGGGTTCAAAAACAATCCTGTTGCCATCAGAGGTTACCGTGAGTTTGTCGCCTTTCCTCAGCCCGTTTGCCTGAACTATCTCCTTTGGAATTGTGACCCGATAGCTTCTCTGATTTGAAATCACGGACGATGAACGGTGGCTAAGCATGCGTGGGTATCGACGCTCGTATATTAACGTCTTTCGCATGCCAGATGCAGTACTCCGATGAGTACTCCACTAAGGCAGCCGCCAGTAGATCTGTGTTCCCTTTCTCTGCCGAATCAGACCTATGTCTTTCTCAAGCGCACGAACCCAGTCGTGGAATGGTCGCGCTTGCTTTAGCCCTTGCTTCGTTCTGAGTTGTCCCCAGGTTAACCCTTCTCGTTCCCCCTTCAGCCCTTCATGCACCGCTTTCTTGAATTCTTCGTAGACTTGCTTCTCTGGCTGCTCCGCTTCCTCACCGTCCATTTCCTTCCGGAGAATCAGAAGCTCCCCCTGTGCTTCTGTGTCAAGCTCAGTCCCCTCGTCCCATCCGAGTTTCGACACAATAGTCCCTGGGAGCGTGATCACCCACTTCTCGTACCTCTTGCCACCCACACGTCGGCTTGTCTGCTTTTGCAATCTCATCGGCCCCGAATCTGCTTTTCGGTTTAAGTAATTTTAGGTACCAAATTCCTTAAATATATGTGTGTATATTATGGTTATTAGGTGCCTAACTTGGATAACAATGCGAGCCCTTTGGAAGAGCAGAATCCCTACCCACCAGGCAATGAAGATATGGCTGACTCACCTAGGATTTCCTATTCACAAGATTGGCCCGCCTACAACGAGGCGCAGACAAACGAGAAGCTTCTCTTCCTTCAACTCCTTGGCGAGCTTACTGAGCAAGTGCCCAAGCAAGCCAGGACAGGGGCGGGAAGGCCTTCAGCCGATCTTGGAGAGATGATCTTCGCGTGCTGCGTGAAGATTTACCTGAACTTCTCCTCCAGGAGAGCGGAATCGGATCTCAAGATGGCTGAGCAGCTCGAATACCTTGGCCACACGCCTCATTTCAACACGATTCTGAAGTACCTCAACAAGCCAGAGCTAAGGACGATCCTTAACAGTCTCATCGAGTTCACCGCTATTCCTTTGAAGCAGCTGGAAGATAAGTTCGCCGTTGACTCAAGTGGATTCACGACTTCTGTTTTCGCTCGATGGTCGGCGGTGAACCAACGGAACGAGGAAAAGAGGCAGTGGAAGAAGGCTCACGTCATGTCTGGCGTCCGGACGAATGTTATCACCAGTATCGAGGTTACGGACGGAGACGCTCATGACACGACCATGTTTCCGAAGCTTGTAGAGAGCACATCGAAGCGTTTCCAGATGAAGGAAGTCCTTGCAGACAAGGCATACAGCTCTCGGAAGTGTCTGTCCATTGTCAGCGAGCATGGCGCAATTCCCTACATCCCCTTCAAGAAGAGCGCAACCAAGAGGGCCGCGACCTCCGGGATTTGGAGGGCCATGTTTCATTACTTCAACGATTACAGGGAGGAGTTCCTTGAGCATTATCACCTGAGGTCAAATGCGGAATCCGTGTTCAGCATGATGAAGCGGAAGCAGAGCCTGCATCTCCGATCAAAGAACGACATAGCTCAATTCAACGAGATACTCTGCAAGGCATTGGTACACAATATTTGCGTACTTATTCAGGAGATGTTCGAGTCGGGTATCACGGTCGATTTCGAGGCGATGGCCGAGGACGAATTAATGTGCAAAACGCTCCCATGAATAATTAAAATGCAAAGCCCGGTTCAACCGTTTTGCTTTTTGAAGATGCTGGCCGGATTCCATCCGCCGGATCCTTTTCAATCTTCGACCGACTCTAGTTGCTGATAACGGGGGATTGGCGCAAGTACCTCGCGTCTCCGACTTGATTCAAAAGGAATGCCACCATGTCCTCGCGGGTGATACCGACCCTTACCTCGCCACTGCCGAGGAATCCGCCCCTAGTCTTCCCCGTCGCGGGCTTGTTGCTCAGCAGTGACAGGCGCACCAATGTCCAATCCAGGTCCGAGTTTCTCACAACGTCCGCGACGCTGACAATCTCCTCGTATGCCGGTCGTATCAGGAGCTTGACGATGGCCACAAGGATCCGGAACTTCAAGTCAGGCCGGTCGTTCGGATCCTTTGCGCTCGCAGTCGAGACTATGATCAGCCTGCGGATCCCCTGGTTGGTCATCGCCGCGATGATATTCCTCATCCCGAGCATTATCGGTTTGGTCCTCGTACGACCCCGTGGCCCTAAAAGACTGACGACGGCGTCAACGCCGGTTATCGTTTTCTGGATGGAAGCCTGGTCATTCAGCTCGCCCTGGATGACTGTCAGCTGTTCGCTCTTTTGATCGAGCTTCGACGGGTTCCGAGCGTAGGCGACGACATCGTACCCATCCGCAAGTGCCTTCTTGACGAGCAGCTGCCCTGCTTGTCCGGTCGCGCCAAATACTGCGATCTTCATGCGTAATCCAGCCGGAAGATGCCTTGGCTACGCATCTATGCTTTCCCTGTCCGTTGAGGATGAGGGAGATGATGGCCGTTGATCTCAGAGTTGGACGGTCGTGTCTTCCTTTATCCTGTCGAGGATGAGGTATGTGTTGCTCCTTTCGACCTCCTCGATCTTGATGAAGGAATCGACGATCTCCTTGAGCTCCTCCCTCGAGGAGGCCCTTAACATGACCGCGAAGTCGATGTTGCCTAGCAGGAAGTACACGGCCCAGACGCCCTGTATCTTCCCGATCTTCTCGCCTATCTTCTTGGAATACTCAGGGCCGTACCTACCCGTTACCAGCGAGATCGCCAAGATCTCCTTCCCGACCTTGAGCGGGTCGACCGTTGCCTTGAACCCCGTGATGACCCCCTCCTCGATGAGCCGGTTCACTCTGTAGTGAACCGTCGAGGACGACAGCCCGGTCTTCTCGCCGATCTTCTTCAGGCTTACGTTGCAGTCCTCTTGAAGCATTTTCAATATGATCTTGTCGTTCTTATCCAGCGTCACTGCAATCGTTTTGTCAGGCACCCGTGTTCCCCCTAAAACATTCGAAAAAGGGAGAATGTATTCGGATTGATAACGCTTTCGATGGTCCCGATTCGAATGCAAGGTTTTCAGGCATGTTAGCCGACGAATATCGCGCCGCCCAATGGCCTCCGTGGCGAAAAGCTACCTTTCGGCTTCACCCAGAGACGACTGGCATTACGCTCAACCCTCTGGAGCGTGAATCACTCCAAAAGCATCAAATACTCAGCTTGCCCGTTTTATTCAATGGTGAACTAATGGGCTTTCTCGACAAGATGAAAAGCGTGGGATCCGCCGTGACTGGCGGCTCGGCCAGGGTCAGCATCGAATACCAGCATCAGGCGATGAAGCCTGGGGACTCGCTCCCTGTGAAGGTGACCGTTGTCTCGATGGGCAAGGAAGTCAAGTCCAGTGGAGTGTTCGTGGACATAGTGGCATCGGAGCATGGCCAGGTGAAGTGCAAGCACTGCGGGCAGATGACGGAGGTAAAGAACGAGACGGTGAAGCAGGCGATCCCGGTGGGTCCTGCTATGGTGCTCCAGCCGAACGAGACCAAGGTATTCGAGCAGACCATACAGCTCCCGATGGGTCAGCCGACGTATGGCGGCACTTTGAGCCACCAGTGGATGATCAGAGGGAGGCTCGAAGCTTTCGGGAACGACCCCGACTCGGGATTCCAATCTCTTCAAGTGAGATGAATAATCGAGGGGCCATCGAGCCCTTCAGTTCTTCCAATTTTCAGTCGGCGCATTGTGAATAATCTCCCTCGTCTCAGATGAATGCCCCTATTGTTGGGAGGTCGAGGAGGTCCATGTCGAAGAAGACAATCCCTTCCTTTATCTCTTCAGGACCGAGCTGTTCCTTTCCGGAGAGAGCTGCCAGGAACGAGGCCCTCCACCACAGGTCGAGGGCGTTGTTCGCCAATGCTCCCAGGTAGACCTGGGCGAAGTTGTACTCATATCCCTCAGAGTCGCAGAGGTATGCAGCGTGGCCAAGGAAGCAATCCCGTGAATTCACGAGCGCGATGTATTCCTGGAACCGCTTCTTCCCTTCCGAGGTGATCGGCAACATGTCCACGGTCGATGGATTGGTCTTGGAGAGTTCCCTTGTCGCTCCATCTTCGGACAGCTCGTACTGAACGATCTGCTTGTCGACGAGCTTGAATATCCTCCATCTCAGGCCCTCGTCGATGTAGATCGGAAGCAGCGTCAGGTCCGGGAGGTCGAAGAGCTCCGTGCCATCAATCAGAGCCCTTTCTTGGACGTTCGCCTCGGGTTCGGTCCTCCTCACCATCCTCGCGATCTGGTCGGCGGATGCGTTCTGTCGCAGGCTGCCATGCTCTGCAAAAGTCAGCAGCCGACTGATGCCGAGCTCCTCCGACAGTTCGCCGGCCAAGGCCCCCGCCGCCCCACGGATGGAGGAGAAGGATTGCGAGATCCAGGCGTCCCTCGTGTTCCTGACGAAATCGGTGAAGACCTTGTTGGCTTCGCGGAGCTCGGACGCTAGCATGTCGCTCCCATACTCCTCCAGAATAACGTTGCCAGCATCGCGCAGGTTCTCGCCAGGCAGGCCGATGCCCCGACACGATAAGTTGACGTTCAGCTGAATCCTCCAACCCGCGAAGACGTTGATGGGGAACGACCTGCAGAAGTGCGTGCGTTCGGGGTAGATCTCGCACCTCCTGCCTGTGAGGAAGTGGCACGCGCCATGAGCTCCCTTGAGCTTGATCGCCGCGCCCCTGACATCCGGTGAGATGTGCCTTTGAGCGATCCCGGCCGCGAGCCTCGGGTCCTTCCTGAACTTCTCCTCCTCATGCGGGAGAAGCTCCGGCTGACAGAGGCAGCAGAGGGCGCAATCACCGATGCAGTTGTACGTCCTCCCGTCAACCTCCGAGTAATCGATCTCGAGGTTCGGGAAGGGCCTAGACTTGTCCGGCAAGCACATCCCTTCCCATGCGCTCTCCGACTTGAGAACCGTCCTCGACCATCAGACGCCCTCGGAGGAATACGGCCTTCGGGAACACGGCGTTCATCCCCTCGTAAGGGGTCCAGCCACATTTCGAATGAAGGGATTCCGCTTTGATGACCGAGATCTTGGTCATGTCGAATATCATCAGGTCCGCATCGTATCCGACGGCGATCTTCCCCTTGTTGACGCCGAAGATCTCGGCCGGCCGCTCGCACATCCTTCTTATCGCTCCCGAGAGGTCCAGATGTTTGTCCTTAACGTGATGCATAACCAGCGGGACCATGGTCTCGACCCCGGG
>JBGOXV010000010.1:0-20541 GCA_041479325.1 Thermoplasmata archaeon | reverse complement strand
CGCGCCCACGGAACTCCCGAGAGTATGGCCGTATTATAGGCTTTCCACTTCGCGAGTCCCTTCACTTCATGTTCTTCCACTGCTTGACGACGGATTCGACCGCGTCCTTCGCGCGCTCGATCCTGTCCTCGGCCTGGAGCCTGGTCATCCCCGGGCCGGATATGCCCAGCCCGACGGGCTTCTCGAACTCGACGGCGAGGTCCGTCAGCTTCCTCGCAGCTTGGCCGATGATGACATGGTCGTGCTCCGTCTCACCCTCGATTACGGCGCCGATGGCGACGACCGCGTCGATCGACTTGTCCTTCATCAGGCTCTTGGTCGCCAGCGGGATGTCATAGACGCCTGGCGTCATGACTACCTTGGCCACTTCGACGTCCAAGAACTTCGCGTGCTCCTTTGCCCTCTCCAACATCATGTGAGTGATGTCGAAGTTGTACTCACTGCATACTATGCCTATCCTCATCTTTGCTGGCATCTCATTTACCTCCTTGCTTGATCCTCACTGAATCGGTCCAACGTCATCGAAGCCCTGCCTGAAGCCCTTGCCCGCATTCTTTGTGAGCTTCTCGGGCCGGAATATGAGGTCATAGGCGTTCACCGCGTGCTCCCGTGACCTCCTCTCCGCAAGCCATGCGAGCTCCTTCTCGCTCTTGGCCTCGTCTTCGTGGACGAACACCTCTATTATGTGTTTGTTCGTGGCCAGTTGGACTTGGATGAGGCCCTGTGAGGCCTCGTGCGCGCAGACCTTGTCAATCGGTTCCTTACCAGGCATCCCGAAGGCCATCACGATGTCGCACTCCCGCTCCGTGAACAACTTCTTGCAGGCAGCTGGGAGGTCCTTCACACCCGGGACCGTGTATCTCTCGATCTTGAACCCCGTGCCCGTCGCCTTCAGCTCTTCGATCGCGAGGCCGCCCATGTCCACCCGTGCGAAGGTCGTGTCCGCGATGCCGATCCTCTTCATCTTTCCTCGATCTCCTTCAGCTTCCTGTCAACCGTGTGGAACTCGATTATCTTGGAGATGATCTTCCGCGTGCCGTCGAGGTCATGGTCAAGATGCGGCAACCTTACAACCTTCACCTTCAAGCCCCTCTTGGCCAGCTCACTCTCGAGCTGCTCGGGCTCGAATGGTTGGTCGTAACCGATAGTGATGACATCCGGCTTGAGCTCCCGGACTATCTCGAAGATGTCCCCGCCCTCCTTCCCCACGACCGCCTTGTCTACGGGCTTCAGCGAAGAGACAAGCTCACATCTCATGGCCTGCGGCGTTATCGGTTCGTGCTTGCGTCTCCTGACCGTCTTGTCGGTGGCGACCACGACGATCAGTTCATCGCCGAGCTTCTTGGACTCCTCGAGATAGTGCAGATGTCCGAGATGGATGATGTCGAAAACCCCTGTGGCCATCACGCGAACCATCAGACTCACCTGCCCCTAGACTCTCTCCAGGCCTCGATGATGTCCGCGCCAACGAGGAAGGTGAGCCCGTGCTTCCTGCCATACTCCGCAGCCTTGGCTTTTGAAAGCGCTTTGCCGTCGTCCCCCATCATCTCGCAAACGGTCGCGGAAGGCACCATTCCAGCCATGATGGTCAGCGCCGTCGCGAGCTCCGTATGCCCAAATCTGGTCTCTAGGATCCTCTCAGAGGTGTTCAACAGGTGGATGTGCCCCGGGGCGCGGAAGTTCTTTCCGAACTCTCTTTTGGCCCACCCGTCTTCCGAGCCGATGGCCCTTTTTGCTAGCGATGCGAACTCGCTCACGGTCATCGCTCTGTCGTTGTCAGTTATGCCGGTGAAGGTCTTCCTATGGTTGATAGTGATACCGAAGGCCGATTTGACGTCATACGGAATGTCATTCGGAATGAGCTCCCTCATCACGGGGTAGTGTTCGGCCATGCCCAGGAACACCTCGGTGAGGAAAGGCAGGCCGAGCGCCTTCTGGATCACGACATCGGCTGTGGTGCATATCAGGCCGCCTGCATCCTTTCTGAGCATGCGGATGGCTTCGGAGGTAACCTTCTCGGACGCGATGACCATGTCGGTCTCCTCCTCGCGTCCGTCCGCATCGTACACTAGCACGACGCGTCCCTCCCTCAACGCTTGCAGAGCTTTCTGCACGGTAGCTGTAGCCATCATCCGAGCGATGCCTCGCTCCAATATTATGAATGGTGTAGCTACTAACCCGAAAGTATCTAGTCGACCCTTCTTAAGGCCTCGGCGGGGGCCAGTTTCGAGGCTCTCCTGGATGGGGGAAGAGTCGACAGAAGGGTGACTGCGAACGCGCCACCGACTATCGCGAGAATGTCGAACCACGGTATCACGAAAGGAGCGGATTTGCTGAAACCGCCCCAGTCATAGAGTTGTCTCGATAGCGCCAGTCCCATCACGACTCCGAGGACGATTCCGAGCAGGGAAACAAAGGATGTCTCCAGAAGGAATGTGTTGAGGACCATTCTCCTCTGGTAGCCGATTGCCCTCATCACTCCGATCTCCTGCCTCCTCTCCGCGACGTTCCTGATCGTGATGATGCCGAGGCCGGTTATCCCGACAATCAGGCCCACCGCAAGGAAGACCTCGAGAAGCCGCATGATCGACGAGACCATGCCCACGTAGGTCTTCACCACGTCCTTAATCGAGTATGTGGTGAGGCCATATTGAACGAACTCGGATTCGAGAGCCTTCGCGAGATCGGCATCCGAATGCTGGGTCTGAGGCGACGCTTCGAAGTAGAAGATGTTGGGCTCGCTGTCCAGGGCGAAGGTCGCAACGTGCTCGGCGGACGTGAACACCCCAGGTACGAGGAATTGATTCATGATTCCTATGACCGTGAGGTTCTGTTCTGCCCCTGTGTTCGAGGTGATTCTCATCTTCTGACCGACGTCGATTGATAGCGATCCGCCGGTGCTCGGTCCATACATCACCGGCGTGACGCTCCCGTCCACGATCGCGTAGCTTGAGTTGGGACCGATCAGTGCGTTCCATACATCTTGGTCGGTCGCGAACGATGGGGACCTCTTTGAGAGTGAGAATCTGTGATCCTGGAGCATGGAGTCCGAGAAGCCCACGATAAGGTAGCGCAAGCTCGTATTCTTGCCCTCGGGGACGAGAGATATCGATGCCGAGCGCGCAACCTCGACTCTCTGGATTGCCCCTTGCTCGTAGCTGGTGTTCATGTGTTCCAGATGCGCGCTGATATTGGCCGCATCTATTCCCCTGAAGGACGAGCCTATCACCTGGAATCCCCCCGAGAAGTTCTGCGTCGTCGTGGCGACGCTCTCTCGCTCGAATGAGGATATCATGGAGATTACGATTACAGTGAACATTATCAGCGCGAAGATGAACAAAGACAATCCCGTCCTGAACTTCTTGTTCAGTGGATAGCTGATGGACACCTTGAGCACGGGCAGAGTCGAATTCCTCCTCCCGAAGATGCTTACGAGTCCAGTCAAGAGAATGTCGCTGTTGAACATGACGAATATCACGCCACCCGAGACCAGAATCACTCCGGAGACGATGAACATCTCCATCCCCCCTTTGAGGGGGCCGAACACGTCCATGACACCGAACGGAGCGAGCTCCCAGAATACCATGAATGCAGAGGCAATCGTGAACGGTATTCTCGGGGTTCTCGTATACCTTGAGCCGAGGAGCGCGCCTCCGAGCGCGACCAGGCATGGTCCCGAGACGACTGGCCAGACTTGGCGGGTCACATCACCCACAGCTGTGAGGAGGACTCCTAGCGCAATCGCTATGACGGCGAGATGGACGTACCTGCGCCCGGTCTTGATCGTGGTGGGCTCCGGAATGTCCCTGATCGCTCTGACTATGTTGAGCTTGCTGACGCGCCATGACGCTCCTGCTACTGTGATCATTGTCAGCAGGAATCCAGCGAGCGCGGCGACGGCTATGCTGTCCCAATTGAAGTGGAACGCAAGGGCGATCCCCTCCCCCGCGAAGAGGGATTCGAAGAGGCGTATCATTACGTCAGCTATCAAAAGGCCGACCCCCGCGCCGACGAGCGAGGCCAGCAATGCATAGATCGCGCCCTCGAACATGAAGGACTGGGTCAGGTCACCCCTCTGCATGCCGATCGCCCTGGATATGCCCATCTCGGGCTTCCTCTCCTCGGCGAGCATCACGAATATGTTCGTTATCAGCGCCACGCCGGCGATTATCGCAAACGAGCTCATGATGACGAATATCTGCGAGATAGAATCTGAAGCGGCTTGGGCGGAATCGACCCCGTCCTTCTTCACTGTGTTGAAGTCGAAGTCCAGTGCCGAGGGCAGCGATGCGTTGAGTTCCTGGACGGCGCGATCGGTGACCTTGTATCCATCTCGGATACCACCCTTGCAGGAGATATCCATCACGTTGATCTTGCCCGACTCGTTCAGGAGCATCTGCGCGCTTGGCAATTCCATGAACAATGTCTTCTGGTTCTGCCAGTCACCCATGCCCTGGTCTGCCGCTATCTTCGAAATTGTGAGGGACACGTTCACGCCCTCGCGTGTGAAGATCAACAATGTGTGCCCAGGCAGAGCGTTGATTTCGTCCGCCAATGCCCTGTTGATGACAATGTCGCCCGGGGCGAAATCTGCCGAAGTAATCTGATGTCCTTGCTCGTCGATCAAGGGATTCGCCGCGTTCTGAAGGTCAAACGCGAACAGCAAGGCGCCTGGGAACGGCAGTTTCGTGGACACGTCCATAATGGTTACCCTGTCTCTGATTGCGGGGGATGCCATGTCCACATCCGGCAAGACCCCGGAACTGACCGATGCGACGGTTTCGTTTCCCACGGATTGATTGAAGTAGGTGTACACCCCGCTCGAGTCAGGAACGGAGACGACAATGTCAGTGTTCCCAGTGCTGTCGAAGGTGTCTTTCTTTATCACGAAGTCCAGAGTGTCCCCGACAACGAGCGAGGCCGCGATCATCGCGGTCGCGATCATGAGTCCCGCGACGACGATCCCGGAGTAGGTCTTCCTTCTGATGATGTTCCTTATGGCCATCGTCGCCAGCATCCTGCGTCTGAATGCGAGGAGGCCGATGACTCCGAGAACGACCACGAACAGAACGGCCAGGGGTACCATGAGGTTCATTCGAATTCCTCAGAACGGAGCTGGTACGAACTCCTTTTCGATCACACCGTCTCTCATCGAGACTATCCTGTCGGCCATGCGGCCGATGTTGTAGTCATGCGTGACAATGATGAAAGTCTGTTTGTTTGCCTTGTTGAGCTTCCTGAGGAGCGCCATGATGTCCTTCGAGGATTCGCTATCCAGATTCCCCGTGGGTTCGTCCCCGAATATGATCTCGGGCTTGTTCACTAGCGACCGGGCAATGGTCACTCTCTGCTGCTGCCCTCCCGAAAGCTCCGAGGGCGTATGGGACTGCCAGTCTTCCAGCCCTACAGACCTGAGTGCCTCGATCGCGGACTTCCGCGCTTCCTTGAGCGACTTGCCAGCTAATAGCAGGGGGAGCTCGACATTCTCTACCGCGGTGAGCACCGGGAGCAGGTTGTACGCTTGAAAAATGAAGCCTATCTTCAGAGCCCGGTACTTGGTACGTGCGCGATCGCTCATCTTGGACATGGGCTCGCCCCGAATGTAGACTTCCCCTTCCGAGAGGTCGTCGAGGCCGGACATGCAGTTGAGAAGGGTTGTCTTGCCGCAACCTGAAGGCCCCATCACGGCGACCATCTCGCCCTCCTTGACCGCGAGGTTGACGCCTCTGAGTGCGTCGACCTTCACTTTGCCTGTCTCATAGGTCTTGGTCAAGCCCTTAGCTTGTACGATCGCCTCGTCTCCCGCGGGCTCTGCCTTCTTGACGTCGTTGTGAGCCTTCTCGTTCTTGGCCATGCTTATCCCCCCTGGTAAGAATCCATCGCTGGATGATCTAGCAGATTTTTCCGAATCATCCTCGATGATATATTAAGGCCTTTCCAAGGTTATCCGCTAGGCGTTGGCTGGGCCCCGCGCATTGATTTATATCGGCATGGCAATACAAGCGTTAATGTTGGATTCGAAGGATGCCGTCAAATCCCTCGATCGGAAGAACATGTTCGGCGCCATCGAGGAGATGCCCAAGCAGCTCGTCGAAGGCCTCAGGAGAGGCAAGATGTCCGGCCTGCCTAGGTTCTCGCCGAAGGATGTGTTCGTCTGCGGCATGGGTGGTTCAGCGATAGGTGGGGATTTGCTGGCAGCATGGCTTTCGTTGTCATCTGAAGTCCCTTGCTGGGTATCAAGGTCATATTCCGTCCCGGCTCACATGAGCAAGGACTCCCTCGTCATAGTCGCGAGCTACTCTGGCAACACGGATGAGACGCTCTCGATGTTCGACGAGGCAAGGAAGAAGAGGGCGAAGATAGTCGGCATATCGACAGGTGGGCAGCTGGCCGAGATGAGCCAATCCTATGACGTTCCATTTGCGAGACTCCCCACGGGGATGATGCCACGGGCGTCGGTCGGATACATGTTCGGCGCGATGGTGGGGGTTCTCGAGAGGTCGGGCATAGTCTCTCCCGAGAAGCAGCTGGAGGAGACTGTCAGGATACTCAACAAGATGCTCTCATACTGTAAACAGTCGGTCTCCACCGGTGACAACCCAGCCAAGATGTTGGCGCACGAACTCCACTTGGCCGTTCCAGTTGTGGTGGGATACGGCATCTCCAGTCCGGTTGCAAGGAGATGGGCCAACCAGATCAATGAGAATGGCAAGTCACTCGCTTTCGCCAGTGAGATCCCCGAGATGAACCATAATGAGATAGTCGGATGGATGAGGGACCCGCGTAGCAGAGGGTTCGCTGCCGTCTTCCTCGAGCACGGCAAAGGCAAATCGGCCATGGACAAGAGGTTGCTTGCCACCAAGGAAATGCTTGGACGCGTTGCGCCCGTTTACACGGCGGAGGCTATCGGACTGAGCCCGATGGCGAAGATGTTCTCGCTCGTGATGATGGGTGATTTCGTCAGCGCTTACATGGGCATCCTGAGGAACGAGGATCCGTCATCGAACGATCCCATCGACGAGCTCAAGGCGACCTTGTCGAAAAAGTGAATTCACTCCAAGGTCAGTGCATATAGAATCCACGACTTTAACTAAAAAAGTGCCGGGAGGGGGCGTGCCCCCTCCTTGCTACTTTCTATCCCATCCTGGCCTTGCTGGCCCTTCCTCTTCCCTTTGTTTGTCAGTTATTGAGTTTCGATGGCCTCTGCCATCGCCAAGGCATCCGTTCCGGCGGAGTAATCATTGGACTCTCATTCCAGCCGCGCTTCGAGCCATCCCTTTTCTCGTTGCGCGCTGATCGATTGCCTCTCCGACCTTCTGCTGAATCGCTTCCTTGCCTTCGAGGTAGTAGCGCTTCTTGTCCTCGACCCATCCCGCAAGTGCGAGCGTGACCGCCTGGGAGATGTCCGTCGCATCGCCACTGGCGATGAACATCTCGACATCTTCCATCAGAGCATTCGGTATGATCGCCTTGATCTTCTCGGAGTTCCACGAGGATTCCTCATCGTGGAGATATGCCGTTATCGCATCCCTGACAACGTCCGAGACGCTCTGGAGGCCTGTCCGCTCGCGTATCGCTTCGAGTTCCTGAAGGTTCTTCTCAGGCAATCGAATGTTGAGACGTGCGCTCTTGTTTGTCATTGAGATCGCGGTGCCTTGTATGACAAAGTGTCATACATTCTATAAATAGATATCTAAGAAAACGTCAACCTCTGTTTCCACTGCAACCCTGAGCAGCTCGAGGCCCGGAACACGGCGAGTGCATCCATGAAATTCGTTTTCGTCTGTCGCGTTCTATGTCCACCAAAACGGACCGTGCATACTTTTTTAGTCTTCGAGTGTTTCCCCAAGATTGTGGCTTCTCCCAGGCAAATCGCCCAATCGATCCGAGGCTTGACCCGGAAGCACAATGCATGGTTCAAGGATTCCATTCCACTCATCGCCTCCGAGAACTTGATGAGCCCATTGTCGAGGGAGGTGCAGAACTCCGACCTCAACAACCGCTACGCCGAAGGACTTCCTTTCAAACGGTTCTATCAGGGCAACATCTACGTCGACCAGATCGAATCGATGTGCGAGGGTCTAGCCAAGGATCTTTTCAGGTGCAAGTTCGCCGACGTGCGGTCGACATCGGGGACGGTGGCGAACCTGGCAGTGCTAATGGCGCTGACCATGCCTCGAGACAAGATGACCACAGTGGCGACATCAGACGGTGGTCACATCTCGCACGCCAAGATCGGGGCGGCTGGAGTCCGAGGCGTGAAGACGTACAACTACCCCTTTGATGAGAAGAACATGAACATCGACGTCGAGGGAACGAAGAGACTCCTCCGCGAGGTCAAACCCAAGGTCGCCCTGTTCGGCCAATCGGTGTTCCTTTTCCCCACGCCACTCGACGAGCTGAAGGATGTGTTCGCAGATGTGGGGTGCGCGACTTGGTACGACGGTGCCCACGTTCTGGGCCTTATCGCGGGGAAAAGGTTTCAAGATCCTCTCCGGGAAGGGATCGATGTCATCTCTGGCAGCACGCACAAGACGCTTCCGGGGCCGCAGCATGCGATGATCGTCTCAGACCTGCCAAGGCCAGATCTGGAGGGGAAGCTGAGAAGAGGTGTCTTCCCTGGTGTGACGAGCAATCATCACCTACATTGTGTGGCGGCTCTCGCGGTCACTCTAGCTGAGGCAAAGGAGTACGGAGAAGCATACGCGGACCAGATAGTGAGGAATGCCAAGGCACTCGGCCAATCGCTCCACGAAAGGGGGATAGACGTCCTGTGCGAGCATCTCGGGTTCACCGAGTCTCACACGCTGGTCCTCGACGTCGAGGAGTTCCAGGGCGGCGCCAAGGTGGCCAAGGATCTCGAGGATGCGAATATCATAGTCAACAAGAACCTCCTGCCATGGGATTCCAACCCAGTGAGGCCTCATGGTGTCCGTCTGGGAACGCAGGAGGTGACCAGGCTCGGCATGAAGGAGAAGGAGATGGTAACGATAGCCGAACTGATCGCCAGAGTGGTGGTCAAGAGTGAATCGCCTGATCGAGTCAAGACAGATGTAGAATCGTTCAAGCGGCAATTCACAAAAGTCCACTACTGCTTCTTCGAGGGGGAAGAGGCGTACGACTACCCGGTCTACGATGGCGACCTCGAATGATATTCTGGACCTACCTTTATAAAACGCTGAGCCAATCATGTTCACATCTGATTTGGGATGGCTGCGCGAACCAGGGTTCTCCAACTCGCAATTGCCCTCGTGAACCTGTCTTTGATCGCCCTTGCGTTCACGAGCATATGGCCGTTCCCGCATGGGGACTTCAAGGTACATCTCCCGCAGGCGAAGGATGTCACGTGGTCCTATGAGAACGGCCTAGTGGCTGCTAGCGCTCCGTACTCGATAGACAACGGAGGGTTCTATGACGTCGACAACCTCACGATAAGCTACAGCGTGACCAACAACACCCATTACCTGCTGGCCGCCGACACATTCAACATAGGGAAGATACCCAAGGGCACGGTCTTCCCAGGGGCTCTGGACTTCACTTTCGACCTCCTGGGATTCTACAAGAACGGCACCCAGTGGATGGTCTTCCATGATGACATCCTGAATTTCGACATCCACGTATCCTGCTACTACACGCTGAAGCTGGTCAAGTTCGATGCGTCCTATTCCACAGGCGTGATCTGGGACGCGCTCATTAGAAGCTGGGCGGTCGAAAAGCCCAATCTCACTTCGCTGATCACGCACGGATCTCCATACCCGATAAACTACTGGCTGAACACCTCCAGCCTCCTCAATGGGTTGCCACCCGCCCATGTGAATGTGTCATTTTCACGTGACGGTGTTCCGCTAGCTTGGGGGCAGTCCGTTATTCAATTGGGCGGAGATCGACAGGGCACTGTGGATGTGAACATCCTTCCCGGATTCGACCCCACAATTCCGGGCAACTACACGTATGCGTACGAGATCACAGTCATGGAGTATCCGCTCACAGGCGGCGGGCCTATCCTTTCAACGGGAGGCATCCTATGACGAAGAGTCGTATATCGGATGCCACTTGGACCGCGTTCACCGAGAGCATCAGGTTCATCGTCTTGCCGATCTTGCTCGTGAATCTAGTGACCACGAACTACCCATCGCTCAAGACCGCATTCATGCCTAACCTCGTGACCTACGTCCTCCTGATCGGCGGCCTGATCGTTGTCGCGAGCACGCTCGAGTACGCCAACAGGCTTGGTACATACAAGCGCATGCTCTTCGGCCTCTCGGCCGTCGCATTCGTATGTATATGGACTTTTGTCCTGTTCGGGGGAGGCATTGCGGAGTTCAGTTACCCTCCATATGACGTGCGTTTCGACATGAGCAAGATCCTGTACATAGTCCTCCTGGGGATTTCTCTTAGGGCGCTGTTGGTCGTCAATGCGTTCACATCGAACAAGCATAGGGCAGCGGAAGAGCAGGTCCGGCGCAGGTCGGAGAGGGCGGCCATACTAGCACCCAGGCCCCGACCAGCCTCCCGAGATCCCAGCTTCGCCGCCCTCACGAAGGCGGCGTTCCGAGTCACAGGTGATGATGAAGTGGGCTACGAGCCTCCGCCACCTCCTCCTTCAAGAGCGGCAGCCCAGGATTACAAGGAGTGTCCGGTCTGTGGCGTCAAAGCCTCGCTCAAGGAGACCACGTGCAAGCACTGCGGTGCCTGGTTCTCGGGACCGTTCAAGTAGCCTTTCCCTTCAGGCTTTCGAGGAACTCGCATGCCTTGCAGGTCGTGCCGACCGTGGGCTCGCCGCACTTGCAGGTCTTGAGGCCAGCGAACGGATACATCTTGTCGAGGGCGGGGAGCAGCTCATCGTAGCTTTTCAGTATAGAGTGCCTCGTGCCCGGATACTTATCCTCCAGCTCCGCGAGGACCGACCGATAGGTGTTGCGCAACGCTTCAGGAGCATACGGGCATTCTTGGTCGTGGAACCTGAGCTTGTTCACGATCGCATACAGGGTCGTCTCGCTCTCGGGCACCGTCCTCAGAGGCTGGATCCGCGGTACGAGTCCTGGCTGGACGCGCCGGTGAGGACCCAATCTCGCCAATCGCTCGACCTCCCCTCTGGAAATGTTCATCAGTATTGATTGAGCGGAATCGTCGAGGTTCAAACCTGTGGCGAGGTGCGTTGCCTTCCATTCCTTCGCTGCCCTGTTCATCGCCGTCCTTCTGAGGACCCCGCAATAACTGCAGGTCGAGATCGTCCGATGGGTCCTAGCGATCTCATCCATCGTGGTTCCGAACATGTCCTCGAACGACACGACTATGTGCTCAATCCCAAGTTCACGACAATGACCAGCGACGATGGGCAAGCTCGATTCCCGGTATCCCTTGATGCCCTCGTCGACTGTGATGGCTGCAATCTCGAGGTTCCTTCTCTTGCCGAGGATCTTGCTCACCAGATGGAGAGCGACCGTGCTGTCCTTTCCCCCCGACACCGCGATGGCGATTCGCTCTCCGCCGACGAGGTCGACCTGCCGTCTGAACTCATGTTTCACGCGCCTCTCGACGAAATCGCTGAAATGCTCCTTGCAGAGATGCGCTCCGCTGTATCTGATGAAGGTCACTGATCTCTTCCTGCACTTGTCACAGGCGATCACGCCAGCGTGATGAGGCGATGTCGTATTAATTGGTTGTTTTGACCGGGCGTGGAGTGGTTACTCGGATGAACTGCCTGGCCGCGTGTTCGCGGTGTTCGCTGAAGATCAAGCATATACACGAGATCATGGCCTTCCAGGAATTGAGCACCACAAGAGTCATTATGTTGTTTGATCAATCCGCAGTTCGCGGGAGGTATTCGGTGATCCCTGCTGACACAAACACGAGGCCAATCCACATACGTTTGCCCGTCATGCTCCTCGCAGTACTCGCGGTCATCGCCGGGATCCAGATGTTGGTCTCTCCTCTCTATTATCTGAGCCTGTCGGCTTGGGTTAAGAGCACTGAGGGACAGGCGGCGTTGGTTAAGCTGAACAACACATGGCTCACGGCGAACGTGAGCGACTTGCTGCTCTTGATGGCAATCATCTATGTGCTACTGGGCATTAGCGATCTCTGGTTTGCGCTAGGCTATTTGAGGGGTCGAGAATGGGCGCGTCGCCAAGGACGGCGGGTGGCTGTGTCCGCCGTTGCGTTAGCGATAGTGGGAGTAGTGATAGCCGCAATATTGCCCAGCAGATTTCACCCTGGATCTCCATTCTGGACAATCATGTTGAATGTAGCGGTGTTTGTTTACCTGGGAAGACCGGAGGTGTTGGCCTACTTCCGTGAGGAGGGCTGACACATTCTGTCCTCTGGCGTCTGTTGCTTTCGCCGGCAGAAAATCAGGATCATCGTTCCTTCCGAGCCGTACCATCTCCACCGTTCCCTCTCGACTTTCCTCACCTGAAAGCTTCTCCGTGGCGAGGACAATGCTAGAGCTAGGTCTAGATAGCTTTTTGTAAGGATATTGCATTGGAGACAATTGGGCCACATGCAAGACGTCTGGGTCGAGAAATACAGACCGAGGAAGCTACCCGAAGTCGTGGGGCAGAAGCACGTAGTCGAGAGACTTTCAGCCTACGTCAAGACGCGGAGCATGCCTCACATGTTGTTCGCAGGTCCTGCAGGCTCCGGGAAGACCACCTGCGCAATTGCGCTCGCCCGGGAGCTGTACGGAGATGGCTGGCGCGACAACCTCATCGAACTCAACGCGTCGGATGAGCGAGGGATCGATGTTGTGAGGGGGAAGATCAAGGACTTCGCAAGGGCGGCATCGATCAGCGGGACGGACTTCAAGATCATCTTCCTCGACGAAGCAGACGCTCTCACCTCAGACGCGCAAGCGGCGCTGCGAAGGACCATGGAACGGAACACCCAGACCTGCAGGTTCATCCTCTCGTGCAACTATTCCTCAAAGATAATAGAGCCGATCCAATCGAGATGCGCCGTGTTTCGGTTCAAGCCTCTCAGCGAGGCCGATGTCAAACATTACCTCAAGCGGATAGCGCAGGCAGAGCATGTGGAGATAACCGAGGATGGATTGAGCGCGATCACCACCCTCGCCGTTGGGGACCTCCGGAAGGCAACGAATACTCTTCAGGTCGCGGCGTCTCTGGGCAAGAAGATCGACGAGGAAACAGTCTTCGAATCCACTGAGAACATCAAACCATCGGAGATCAAGGATCTCCTCACGGTCGCCCTTGAGGGGAAATTCACAGCTGCCCGCTCGAGACTCGACGAGCTCATTGCCAGACACGGCCTATCGGGGGAGGACATAATCTCTGGGATTCACAGGGCTGTTTTCGATTTGCCCGTCAGCGAGGATGCCAAGGTGCGGCTGGTCGACCGGATCGGCGAGGCGGAGTTCAGGATGGTTGCCGGTGCGAGTGAAAGGATACAGCTGGAGGCCTTGCTCGCACATCTAGCCCAGGAAGGGAAGAAACCGAAATAGTGCAGGGTCAGTCCCTGGACGGAACTTCCGACTCGTCTTCCAGAAATCCATAAGCGTTATATATGGCAATCCTGTTTGTGGCGCCAGAGGGTCGAGAATGGCAAGATTTCCCGAGGCCGAGGCCAGGAACCTCGTCAAGAAGATCTGCATGAACTGCAACGCGAGAAACGCCATCAGGGCGACTCGATGCAGAAAATGCGGGTACAAGGGCCTCAGGATCAAGACAAGAGAGACGAAGAAGGCCTGATGTCTTTCATCGGTCCTCGATCCGTAACGATTTTGCTGTCACATGAAATAAGCGAGAGCTCCCTCACCCAGTAGAAAGGAAAAAGAGGGTGGAGGGGACTCCACCACAGTTGGGCATCACCCTTTGGTCACACCTTTCCTCTTTCATCAAAAGAGCGTGTTTGCCAAAATGGCATTACCTTGACCACGGTTTCCGATTATAACCTTTCTTATGGCGGCGGACCAATCCTCGGAATATTGCAACAGATTCGAGGCAATTGATGGCTTTTGCGCAAAGAGGATATTTTTTAATGTATTTCGCCAATTGCCCTACTCATGTGGAAATTCCTGGAATCCGAGATGAAGGTGATCTTGGGACTCACTGAGGACGCGAACCGAACCGATTCAGAGATTGCCGATATCTACGGGTTAAGGAAGGGAACCGTCGCATCCATCCGCAGAAGACTTGTCGATTCAGGGGCGGTATTCTACGTAAACGTGCCGGCTTTCAACAAGCTCGGGTGCGAGATGATCGGGTTCCACACCGGTACCGCCGAACCGTCGGAAAGAGCCGACGTGAGGACGAACGACTATCTTGAGTTCTGCAACATGTCCCCGCAGATCTTCGAAGGGATGATTGGCGGAAGCTCGGTGGTCTTCTTCACGGCTTTCAAGGATGTGACGGAATACGAGCTTCTCATGCAGGCACATAGTCGATTCTTCACAGGACCAAGGCGCGCCTCCAAGGCCCGACTGCATGGGACCCAATTCCCATTCTCGTTGTCGAGAGGAACCTATGTTCCGAACTTCTCGTCGATAGTCCATAATTTCTTCAAGCTGGACGTGCCGGAACCTAAGACAAGGATACCCATGCCCGCAGAGATCGTGGCCCCGGACTTCAGCATGACCGAGAAGACCGCTCTTGTCGCGATGGTCGAGAATCCACTTGCTTCGGACAGGGAGATCGCCTCGATCGTCAAGCTCTCAAGGCAGGCGGTCACGAGGATAAGGAACAAGTTCGTCGAGGAGGGAATCCTAACGAAGGTGTGCATCCCGCGGCTCTACAAGTGGGGGTTCGAGATATGCGCAATCGCGCACGCGCAATTCAACATGGAGCTCCCGTGGGAGAAGAGACTGAAGACGCAGCCCCGCAATGTGGTGAACCAGTCATTCCTCTCCCTGTCAAAACCTGATGAGGCGGTCGCGAGCTATCTGATGCCCAAGTTCTCGGGGTACTCGGAGGTTCTGGACAATACTCTAGCCTGGTACCACAAGGCCAACGCTTTCGATGAGAAGCCGGAAATGACGCTGTTCCCGTTGGAGAGGACAGTCGAGCTCAGGAACTTCGACTATGGGCCCGCGGTGAGGAATCTCATGCTGGGGGGCGCCCACGGCCGAGGGAACCTGTAAATATCATCCAAACCTCTCCAGTTATCGGTGGGATCATCAAAGTGACAACTCAGATCGCCAGCAGGTGGGTCAAGGCGGCCTTCCTCGTTCTGCTGGGAATCGTTATCCTGTTGTATCTCGACAAAGTCGTGAACGACATGCGGAGCGCATTCGCGGACAAGGTGACGCTCGTCTGGACGTGGGACCTGATAAGAATACTTCTGTGGGTCCTCGTTGCGTGGCTGTTCGTAGATGCTGCCCTGACGATCGCACTCAGCTTCACCGAGCACAGGTTCACGCTTGTCGATGTCATGGAGAAGCTGGAAGCGATCGAGAAGAAGCTCGGTCGATCGCAACCGAAGGAAAAGTTGCTGAATGCGGCATCTTCGCCACCGGAGCCTGCCGTGACTGAGGACGGCCCAGAAGAGGCTCCACCGCCACCTGTGGAATGAGAATCACTTCGTCTCGGCTTTCTTGTCCGGAGATTCGGCCGCAGCCTCCTTCTTGGAGGCCTTGCTCGTCTTCTTCGGGCAGTTCATGTTGAGGCAGAGTGTCCACTGCCCCCTGTTGGACATAAGGACCTTGATGAGCGGGGAGCCACAAGCGTCACAAACCTGTCCCGTCGGGATTATCTTGCCCAGCTGGGGCAGCGGGAAGATCACCTTGCAGTTTGGATAGTTGGAGCAGCCGGTGAACCTCTTGCCCTTCTTGGACTGGATGATCCTGAGGTCACCGCCGCACGAAGGACATTTGCCAAGGAACCTCTCCTTCAGTGCGGCTGAGCATTTGGGGTCTATGCACACGGTCGTCGGCGCCTGTCCCCTCGTGACGGTCTTCACCTTTGGGGCACCGCACACTTCGCATTTCATGTCCGTCGGAAGAACCAGGAGTCCCCTTGGGAGAGGATAGGTGTTCTTGCATTCGGGATAGTTCGAGCAACCAGCGAATGTGCCCCCATCCTTCATCTTTATCTGGAGCAACTGTCCCGTCTTGCACACCGGGCATGCACCTAGTGTGTGTTGTTCCCTTAGCGCCTTCCGGATGTGCTCCCCTATCTCCTTCTTGTTCTTTTCGAGCACATCCATTATGTCCTCGAGCATGGCTTGGCTCTCTTCGACGACTTCCGCCTGCTCGAGCTCGCCGTTCGCGATCATGTCCATGTCGCTCTCGAGATGGGAGGTCATCTTGGCGTTTGTGATATCATTCGCGAACTGTTCCAGTGCGGTTATGACAGCCACGCCGCTCTCCGTGGGCTCCAAGGTCCTCGAACCCTTCGCGAAACTCCTGTCGAAGAGTTTCTGGATTGTTTCGTGACGAGTGCTCTTGGTTCCCAGTCCCAGCTCCTCCATCTTCTTGATCAGGGTTCCCTGTGAGTATCTGTCGGGAGGTGTGGTCTTCTTCTCTGTGGAGTGCACCGCGAGGACATTCACGCGCTCGCCGGCCGCAAGTGCTGGCAATGTGACTTCCTGCGCCCTGTAATATGGATAGTACTTTCTCCAACCCGGGAAGAGGATGTTGTACCCCTCGCTCTCGAAGGGTTCTCCGCCGATGTCGATGCTGACCTTGGTCGTCTTCGACTTGCACGCTGGCGCTACAGTGGCCAGGAACCTCCGGGTAACCAGTTCGTAGACGTCCCATTGGTGCCCCTTGAGCTCCCCCTTCTTGGCGGCCTCGACCGGGTGTATAGGTGGATGGTCCGTGGTGCTCTTCTTCCCCCTCGAAGGCTTGAGGCTCTCCTGGGCGAGGAGCTCCTCCGCCTCGGCCGAGAATTCGGACTTCTTTAGCTTCTCCAGGATCATCCTCAGGCTCAGTGATATTGGGTAGACCGTGTTGTCCGTTCTCGGGTATGAGATGTAGCCGTTCTGATACAGGTCCTCGGCGATCTTCATCGCCAGGGAGGCGGTGAGCCCGAGCTTGTTCGACTCCATCAGGAATATCGTCGTGCTGAAGGGAACCGGAGGATACTCGCTGTTCTCGGTCTCATTCACCTCCTTGATGTCCGCTTCGTTGGCGAGCTTCGCTTTTGTGAAGGCGCTGTGCGCCTGCTCCTTGTCGAGGAACTTTCCGTTCTTGTGCGATGCCTTGAAGTTCGCCTCATCCTTCTTGAGCTCGGCATCGACGAGCCAGTACGGAGTGGGCTTGAACGCCTCGATCTCCCGTTCTCTGTCAACTATTAGCGCCAGAGTAGGGCTCTGGACGCGCCCGACTGAGAGGAAGTCCCTGCCGAGCTGACCCGAAGCCAAGGAGATGAACCTTGTGAGCGCGGCTCCCCAGGCAAGGTCGATCAGCTGTCGGGTCTCTGCCGCAGCCGCGAGTTTGTAATCGAGATCAGTTAACTCCGAGAACGCTCTTTCGATCTCGGCCTTCGTGAGCGCGCTGAACTTTGCCCTCCGGATACCGTGGTCGAGGCGTGCCTCCTCGAGGGCCTCCGCCCCGATCAGTTCGCCCTCTCTGTCATAGTCCGTGGCGACGATTATCTCGTCCACGCCCGATCCTATGTCCTTGAGCGCGTTCATGATCTTCTTCGCTGTGGGGTCTACCTTCTTCTCCGGTTTCGCGTAAACCAGTTCCTTGGGAGGGACCGCGCTCCAATCGTTGTACTTGTCCGGGTAGTCGAGCATGACGATGTGACCCCGGAGCCCGAGCACGAAGTAGTCGTCCTCGCCTTTCTTGAAAGTAAGCACCTGGCTGCCGGCGACGGACCTGCTCTTCTGGGTGTTGTCCGAAAGAATCAGCGCTATCCTTCGCGCGGCATGGCTCTTCTCGCTGATGATTAGCCGACGCATCCTTTAGTTGGATGATTGCGGAATTATATAATGATGATGGGCATCGGTTTTTCCACTGCCAGATCATAGATCTGGCAGGAAGCCCATCACTTCTTACGCATCTTCCACTTCGATTTCCTGAGGTCGAGAATCTCGTTTCTCCTTCGTCCGAGCCCGAGCAGCACGACCGGGACCTTCATCTGATGCTCTACGAATTTGACGTATCTCTTCATGTTCTCGGGCAGTGCCGTGAACCCGCGCGATAGGATATGCTTCATTTCGGGCTCGTCGATTTCGTCCCAACCTTTCAGGGTCGCATACTTCGGTTCACACCTCTCGAGCTTCTTCAGGTCAGCTGGCATTCTCAGCACCCTCTTGCCCTCGACCGCGTAGAGAGTGCACACCTTGAGATCGCCGATCCCCCCGAGGACGTCTATCTTCGTCAGCGCGATCCCGTTCAACCCGCTCAGCGAGTTCGCGTATCCCGTGACGACGAGATCCAGCCAACCGCATCTCCTCGGCCGGCCCGTAGTTGTGCCAAACTCTCCGCCCTTCTCTGCGATCCTTCTCCCGAGCTCGCCCGTGAGCTCTGTCGGGAATGGCCCTTCCCCGACTCTAGTGGTGTATGCCTTGACCACGCCGTAGACCTCGTCCAAGAGTAGTGGTGAGACTCCGGAACCGGATGCTGCGTTGCTCGCGACCGTCGTCGACGAAGTGACGAATGGGTACGTCCCATGGTCGATGTCCAGCATCGTGCCCTGGGCGCCCTCGAACAGGACCTTCTTCCCTTTTCGGATGGAGTCGCCCACAATCTCTCCAGTATCTGTCACATGTCTGGCGAGCTTCACGCCATAATCCGCGTACTCCCTTCTGATCGCTTCGAGGTCCAGCTTCGTTCCATCTCCGTACGCGTCCAGAATCCTCTGTTTTAGGGGTATGAGGAATTCCAACTTCTCCGAGAGCGCTTTCTCGTCGACGAGATCGGCCATCCGGATTCCCAGCCGAGCGATCTTGTCCGAGTAGCATGGACCTATGCCACGGCCCGTCGTCCCCACCTTCGCTCCTTCCCTCAGGCGTTCCTCTGCCCCGTCCAGGAGCCTGTGGTAGGGCATGATGACGTTGGCACGGTCGCTGATCCTCAAGTTCTTGATGCTCACACCTTTGGATTCGAGGTCCTTCATCTCTTTCAGAAGCACACCGGGATCGACGACGACCCCGTTCCCGATGATCGCAGTCTTGCCGGGCCTGAGTATGCCGGACGGGACGAGATGCAGCGCGAACAGTTGCTCACCTATCTTCACGCTGTGTCCGGCGTTGTTGCCGCCCTGGAATCTGACGACGACGCTCGCTTCGTTCGCCAGAAAATCCACAATCTTGCCCTTGCCCTCGTCTCCCCATTGAGAGCCTACGATGACCAGTGACGGCATTGTATCGGGTAAGCAATCCGAGTCAAACTTATAAAAGGTTTGATTAGTCGGTCACTTGGCCTTCGCGTATCTCTTGTACTCGTCCAGTAGCTCTTCGGCAGTCAAGGCCGTCTTGAGACCCTTCGGATCGAAGTGGGTCCTCGAGGCCTTCGCTCCCACGTCGTCAAGATGCGCCACGAATTCGACGAGCTTGGGCGGCGCAAGCTTCGTCTTCTGGGCCAGCTCGTCCATCCCGAAGAAGCACGGCGGCATGCCGACCTCCTCCCGCCATGTCTCTAGCACTTTGGAGCATCTCGCGGCCGTCCCCAGGTCCCCCGTCGCCCTCATAGACTTGAGCAGATCCTTCGAGAAAAGAGGGCCCGACCAAAGCGGTCCGGCGTCCTTCTCGGTGAGCCTCTCGGGCGATATCCCTCGCTCGAGGGTCTTCCTGTCGAACGTCGCGAAACCCATCTTCTTGATCGCGCTGTCCGCTTTGACCGCTCCGTTGACCACCTTGACATGGCATCGGAAGTAATGATCAGCATGATAGCAGAGAAGGGGTTCCACCGCCCTGTCATGCTTCGCCGCCTCCCTCACCAGGTACCCTGTCAATATCCTGAGTCCGGTCTCGTGTGCGAACGGCGATTTCGCCGACCGCGACCCGTACCTTCTGAAGCATGTCCTCGGATAAGTCCCGTACAGCGGTGCGGTGTCTGTCGCCGTGATCGCGATGATCCCTCCGTTAGCGCAGCTCTGCAATGCTGAGTCGATGAAGTCTATCGGAGTCCCGAAGGGATCCACGTCGATGTAGTCGAATTGCTCTCCTGCGAGCAGGCTGCGGAGATCGGAGCACTGGACCTGCACGTGGCCCAGACTGTTCAGCTCCGCATTCTCCTTGATAAGGACCGCCGCTCTCAGGTCCCTGTCGTTGAGCACGAAATCCGCTTTCACGCCGCACTCGTTCGCGAGCCTGAGCCCTCTCGCTCCGGTCGCCGCAAGTCCATCGAGGATCTTCTGTCCTTCCTTGAATATCTCCCTTCCGAAGACGACGGAGATGTCCCTGCCGAACTCCATCTGCCTGTTGTAGAACACTTCGCCGGTCCGAGTCCCAGGGCCCTTCCTGCAGAAACTCTCGGGCACAAGAAGGTCGGTGATGCCCTCCCTGACCTTGGCGAAGCCATCCGACATCAAACGTATTCGCCCTTCATCAGCTTGATGATCTTGTACGGGAGGAGGTTCCTGTTGATCGGGGTGACTTCGAGTATCCTCACATCGTCTCTCCTCCGTATGTCCT
>JBGOXV010000009.1:0-20783 GCA_041479325.1 Thermoplasmata archaeon | reverse complement strand
TTGAAGGGCTCTACAGCTGCGACCTCAGCTTTCATGCACTTGGTGGCGACACTCTACTCGTGCACGCGATAAGCCCAGCTGGCCAGTCCGGATCGAGCACGGGTGTCGTCAGCTCGATGCCGTATCTGGGCATTGACGTTACGCTGTCCGCCATCGACATGCCAGCGGTTGCGGCATTCGCCCTCACTGCGAGCGACGTAGTAGTGGACTTTGATGCATCGGCATCGACCGATGACCAGGGAATCGTCAGCTATCTCTGGGACTTTGGCGACGGGACGGCCGGGACTGGCCTCCTCGTTACACACACCTACACGATACCACCGGTTATGTACAACGTCACGCTGACCGGGATAGACTTCGTTGGCCTGACCGCCACGGTGATTCGTGAGGTCGTCTTGAGCCCACCGAACAACCCGCCGGTGGCTGGCTATACCTGGACGGCGAACGGTCTGATTGTAGTCTTCGACGCTGCCTCGTCATACGACGACGGGATCGTTGTCTCATACTCATGGAATTTCGGCGATGGCAATACTGGATCGGGCGTGATGACCAATCATATATACTCAGCCTCCGGAACCTATGGAGTCGTACTGATTGTGACAGATGACGATGGTGCAACAGGCACTCAAAGTCAGTCTGTGACCGTTTCGTATGGAAGCCAAATGACACTGCTCTCTGACAGTTTCGACGGGGGCATTGCTGGCTGGACGCTAACGACCAGTGGAGGGCCGATCACTCTGGACACGTCCACGGGAATGGCAGCGGCCCCGAGCATGAAGCTCTTCAAGCAGCAGAGTGCTGGTTCAACTCTTGCTACGCATAGCTTCGCAACCGTTACCGCAGGCCATGTCAGCGCAGAAGCCAACTTGAAAGTGGACGCGGCTTCCACTGCCCCGTGGAACTGGACCTACTTCAATCTGTACAACGTCTCGGGAGTCGTTCAGACCTATTTCGGATTCATTGGAGGGCAGATGAGCTACTACACGGCGACGCTCGGCTGGCAGCCGATTGGAGTTGCCTACATCGCCGACACATGGTACAACATCAGATTTGACGTGAACCTGGGGACTGGCACATACGACATATACGTCAATGCTGCGTTGAAGATGTCGGGGGCTCCCTTGTGGGGCTCGGGACCACATTCGGTTAGCAGCGTCGGTTTCCAGGCTGGAACGTACAACGACCTGTTTGGGATGACGATGTGGGTGGACGGAGTCAACGTCTCGTGCGTTGCATGATCCACATACAACGTAGTCGGTTCGATGGTGCATGTCGACGCATCGTGATCGAACACTGAAGCAGGTACCGCGAGCTACACCTATGCCTCTTATCGCACGACCGTGCCAAATGATTGCATGGGGCCCCTACAATCAGTTCGAAAAGGCTTATAAGCAGACCAGGGCTCTTTGCCAGCCGATGGCGCATCTCACTACCACTACCATCGGCAGCCTCTTCAGGTTCAGCGAGAACCTGCACGAGTCGATCGACAAGGCCATCGAGTTCCAGAGAGAGCACGGCATCGATATCTTCTCTGACGGGGAGCAGCGCACGGACATGATATCTTACTTCGCGGAATCCTTCACCGGTCTGGCCGCCGAGAACGGGCAGCCGATGATCACTGGGAGGATCGCAATGAAGGGCCGCCCCGAGAACTTCTCCAAGATCCAGGACCTCGATTATATCCTGTCGGAGCATCCGGACCTGAGGATCAAGGTGGCGATCACTGGCCCAACCACTTTGGGCATGACCTGCGGCAGCCGCAAGATCAGGGCACATTACAGAAGCATTACGGATTTCAAGATATACGAAGACATCGCGGAGGCGCTCAAACCCATCGCGAAGGCGGTCGTTGATCGTGGAGCGTTCCTCCAGCTGGATGAGCCGTTCCTCTCCCAGGGATACAGGGACCTGGCCCAAAGGGTGAAGCTGCTGGACGATGTCGCAGAGGGTCTCAACCGGGACAAGGTAAGCGTCCACGTATGCGGCTTCGTCGGCGGGTTCGGCGTGGTAAGACACCTCGTCGGCCTGGACAACGTCTCCGTCTTGAGTTTCGGGTTCTCGGGTCGGATTGAGCGACCTAACATTGAGCACATCTCGAGGACACACTTCGAGGACAACGGGAAGAAGGTCGGCGCCGGGTGCATCGCCGTCACGCCTATGAACGAAGCACAGGTGGACGATCCATTGTCCGTCCAGGGACATCTTAGGGACGTGTCCGAGAAGGTCGGCAGAGAGAACATCGCGTACGCTCACCCGGACTGTGGTATGAGGGCTACGAACAAATCTCTAGTTTCTCCAATACTGAAGAACATGCGAGCCGGAGTAGACCTTTTCGGCTGAATCATTGTCGAGGGCCGGAGACCTTGAGTTCCATTCTTGTGAGCGAGGCTCAAGCGAGGAGGAATGTCAACTACCTCGCTAGTCTGGACATGATCATCAGCCTCGGCTTCGGCCTGATCATGCCCCTGTTCCCTCTGTACCTGAAGTATCTTTCAAACAACGCAACGGACGTCGGCCTCCAGGTCGGCATACTCTTCTCGATGTTCGTCCTCACGAGGGCGATCCTGGCGACGCCCTTCGGCAACCTCTCCGACCGCATCGGGAGGAAGAAGCTCATCCTGATCGGGAGCTTCTTGTATGCCATTCTTGCAATACTCTTCACCGTTCCGAACACGTGGGTCGGGCTGCTCTTCGTGCGGGCCCTGCAAGGTCTGGCCAGCGCGATGGTCTGGCCGGTGAGCGAGGCGCTGATCATCGATTCGACACCGCCGCACATGCGCGGGAGGGCCATGGGCAAGGTCGTGATGATGTCCAATCTGGGCATGGTCATCGGTCCCTTCGTGGGAGGCGGGCTGTTCGGTCTTGCGGACCTCCTGGGCTTCTCCCTCGGCGCCAGCTACAGGTTCCCGTTCTACTTCACAGCGGTTGCCGCGCTGATCGCATTCGTGCTCGTGTGGAAGAACGTGGTGGATACTCGCGCGCCTCGGGCTGCGGAGACGAAGCTCTCATTCCACGAGGTGGTGCATCCCAGAGGGATTGACAAGCAGGGGATACGGAACCTCCGCGTGCTGTATGCGAACGCCGCTATGGAGGGGTTCTCATTCGCGAGCATAGGTCCCCTCATGGCGCTCTTCCTGACATTCAGGTTTCCCAACCTCGCCATAGAATTCATACCCATACTCATCGGTCTTGCGATGGGCCTTGGAGCGCTCGTGGCCTATCCTTCCGGAAAACTCGCCGACCGCATGGGTAAGAAGAAGATGTTCGTGATCGGTGGTTATGTCTCGTTCATCGGAACCATCCTGATACCGTTCGGATGGATCCTGGCGTTCGTTGTACTGTTCCTCGCCATGCGCAGCATGGCGTTCCAGGTCTCCAGCCCTGCACTGAGGGCTCTCCAGGCCGACGTTGTCCCGGAGAGGGTCCGCGGGCGGTTGATCGGGGTCCTGGAATCGATGAGCAATATCGGCTCCGTCATAGGCGCCCCTATGGGAGGTCTTATGTGGGACACGTTCCACGGCGCAGACCTGGGGTTCAAGGCGTTCAACGGCACGAATGTCCCGTTCCTGATCTCCGGATGCATGGGCATCCTCACGGTTTCGCTCGTCCTCTTCATGGTCCGCGACCGAGGGCACGTCGACGCACTGATGCTAGACGGTGAGGTCTGATTCGGTTTGCCCATCATTGCATGTGGCAGGTGTTTTTAAATAATGCCTTTCTCGTCTCTTGGGTCCTGGGAGTGGAGGCATGGCCGGGGTACTCACCGTTTCCGAGCGCATTCTGTTCCATCTGAATGCGTATGCGAAGTACGAGGACAAGTACGAATCACCGTTCGACGTCACCCAGGATGGCATCTCCCAGGCCTGCTCGATCTCCAGGGCGCATGCCGCTATCGAGCTCAAGAAACTAAAGGCGGGCGGCATCGTGGACGAGCGCCTCTCACATGTCCGGAGGGGCAAGTCCAGAAGAAAGGTCTACTTCCTGACGATGTCGGGGAAATCCAAAGCAGCCGATGTGGTCCAATACGTGAAGGAGTACAGCATCGCACCCATGGTGGATGCGTCCAAGGTCTCCCCAGAGCTGAGCTCATCGAGGATCAGGTCGAGCAGGAGGTCTTCGCCCGTGCCGATCGTGAAGGTGTTCTTTGGAAGGGAGAAGGATCTGGAATCGGCCAACCAGGCCCTGGCTCTTCCCTCTATCAAGGTGCTCTCCGTGCGGGGGATCGCTGGCATCGGGAAGACCACATTGACGGCGAAGCTGGTCTCGGGGCTCGCCGGCCAGCGGGTCTTCTGGTACACGGCGAGAAGCTGGGACGGCACCAAGTCCTTCGCGGACGCCCTTGGGAGATTCTTCTATGACAATGGCGGTCGGAAGCTATCCTCGTATCTGTCATCGGGGAAGTTCGAGCTGGGAGAGCTGAGCTTCCTACTGAACGAAGAGCTGGCCGAGAACGGCTACATGTTCGTGTTCGATGATATCGACGCCTCCGAGAACTTGCAGGAGTTCCTCAAGATGATGAAGCAAAGCAGCGGCTCCGCCAAGATCATCGTGACATCGGAATCGCAGCCGAGGTTCTACGAGAGCTCGGACGTCGTGGCGAAGAAGGAGGTCTTCGAGCTGGAGCTGGGTGGATTGGACAGGGATTCCGCCATCGAGTTGCTGGGCTCCAGGGGGATCGTAGGGAAGGTCGCGGACGAGCTATTCCGGGTGACGCACGGGCACCCTCTCTCGCTCGAGATGGTGACGGTCACGAGCCCGGCGGAAGCCAGGACGCAGGTTTCCAAGTTCTTCGAGGAGACGTTCTACGCCGAGCTCCCGGACGCGGAGAAGTCGCTCCTCCAGTTCGCATCTGTATTCCAATCGCCTTTCAGCGCGGATGCGGTGCCCAGGGAGCTGAAGCAGGTAAAGAAGGGTTCGATGCTTCGGGAGATCGCGCCGGGAAGGTTCGAGATACATGCCTCGCTCAAGGATTTCGTGTACAACTCCATGACCAAGGACGAGAAGGCCAAGTGGCACAGCCTGGCTGCGGACCATTACCTCAAGTCAGGGGACATGCAGGAAAGACTGTACCACCTGGTCCACTCGAACCGGGCGCTGGAGGCCGAGATGATGATATCGAGGACCGGTGACGAGCTCATAGGCGACGGGAACGCGCAGATGCTCTGGGAGACGATCAAGGATTTCGAACCCTCGAAACCGAAGTACCGGCAATCGGTTGTCCTCACGAAGGCCAAGGCCGCCAGCATCGTGGGCAAGTACGATGTCGCATGGTCCCTCCTGGAGAAGGTCGCGAGCGACGAGAAGGCGCCGTCATCCGCGGAGGCCCTTGTGGAGATGGGCAAGATAAAGAGCTTGACGGGGGAGTCTCAAGAGGCCTCGCGGCTGTTCTCACAGGCCATGGACCGATGCCCTGCGCACCCAGCGATCAGCGCCAAAGCGCTCCGCGGGCTTGGAGTGGTCGAGGGGAAGCTCGGCAACTACGACAAGGCCCAGGAGCTGCTCGAGAGGAGCGCCAGGGATGCCATGACCGCGATGGACTCCAAGGGAATGCTCATGGCGCACATGGAGCTGGGGAATGTTTTTATGGGCCGCGGGATGTTCGAGCAGGCGATCGACCACTTCTCGAAATGCGCCGCTGGCTTTGGGCCGGTCCAGCTCACCAACGTCTACGTGAACATGGGAGTGGCCAGTGCATCGCTCGGAAGGGACAACGAGGCGAAGATCAATCTCGAGAACGCCGTGAGGTTGGCCGACGAGACCGGGCAATCTCGGTCGAAGGCATACGCCCTCACATCCCTGGCCGAGGTGTTGATCAGGTCAGGGCAAGTGGAGGCCGCGAAGGAACACTGCTTCCGAGCGCTTGATATCGTGACCGATCTGGACGACAAGACGGGAGTGTCCGCCGCCTATGCGAACCTTGGTTTGGCGGAGAAGGCCTGTGGGAACCTGCACGACAGCGAGGAGTACTATGCGGAGAGCATCGCCGCGCTCGAGAACGCGAACGCCCCGCGAGCACTGGGGATGAGGAAGATGGCGCTCGGCATGCTTTTGAAGGAGATGGGCGAACCGGGTAGAGCCAAGGTCCTGTTGCAGGAATCAAAGAAGATCTTCAATCAACTGCGTTCCGAGGACTTGGTGGAGCGGGTGGAGAGCGAGCTTAGAGACGTGCGTTGAGAGACTTCAGATCTGAGGCATGTTCTTCAGCCAATCGATGTCCGACACGTAGATGTCCCTGATATCCTTCAGGCCCCAGATGAGCATCGCCAGCCTCTCGAAACCCAGGCCCCATGCGAGTACGGGCTCCTTGACTCCGAGCGGTTCGGTCACCTCAGGCCTGAACACGCCTGCGCCGCCGAGCTCCATCCATTGTCCGTTCCAGAATATGTCGAGCTCGAGTGAGGGCTCTGTGTAAGGGAAGTATCCTGGCCTGATCCTGATGGGGACGCCCATTCGCTTGTAGAACTCCTTCAGCAGCCCGCAGAGCATGTCGAAGTTGGCTCCCTCCTCGCAAACGATTCCCTCGATCTGCATGAACTCCGGGAGGTGCGTCGAGTCCATGGCCTCGTTCCTGAAGATCCTGCCGATCGTGAAGACCTTGAACGGGGGCTTCGGGTTCTTGGCGATGTACTTGATGCTGTCGACGGTCGTGTGCGTCCTGAGGAGGGCCCTCTCGGCCTCGGACCTGCTCCACTTGTATCTCCAGCCCAGCGAACCTGTCTTTCCTCCATTCTCGTGGACCTGCTTGACCTTCTCGATAAGGCCTTCGTCCTGCGAGATGTCGATCTTCGCCGGGTCCTTTACGTAGAAAGTGTCCTGCATCTCCCTTGCCGGATGGTCTTGGGCTGTGAACAGGACGTCCATGTCCCAGAAGGCACTCTCGACGAAGTTGCCGGTCACCTCCGTGAATCCCATGTTGAGGAAGACGGTCCTCGTCTTCTCGAGCAGCAGGGTCAGGGGGTGCTTTCTGCCCCCGTGAACCGTCGGCGCGAAGGCCTTGACGTCGTACTTCCGGACCTCGACATCCTTCCACCCTCCGCTCTGTATCAGTTCCGGTGTGAGCTGTGCGACCTCTTCCCTGATGTCGAACGGCATCGCAGCGAGCTTCGAGCCTTGTTCCGTCAGTGATATGAACCTTGAGCTGATGTGTCGCTCGTTCACGATGTCCTTGCGCTGCTTGAGCGACTCCAGAATCACCTTGTCCGCATCCGCATCGGAGACCTCGCCCCTCGCCATCCTCTCTATCAGGAGCTCGTCCCCGCCTTTCTTGTGGAGCGCTGCCTTGCCCTTCTCGGTGACTGTTATCATCGTGTCCGCGGCGTCCTTAGACACGACCCCCCAGCCTTTCTTCCTTATCCAGCCGAGGGCGATGGATATCTCCTCGTTGTTGAGCTTCCCGCTGCGCTTCAGGTCGGCCATCGAGCCTCTGCCATTCGGGTGCTTCAGCAGGATGTCCAGGGCCACCTTCTCCGGTAGTGGCCTCGTGGCCACCTGTGGGCTCATCAGCGAGTAGCTCTTCGAGATGCTCTCGTCTATCTTCACGAAGCCCTTGGCCTGCAGCCATGAAGAGGCATTCATCACCTCGACGAGCTGCTCGAGCCCACTCTTTCGCCGTATCTCCTCGGGGCTGGCCCGCTTCAGCTCGTTGAGGGCCTTGAGGACCTTCTTCTCGAAGTAGCTGAGCTGCTCCACGACGTCCTTATCAGACATTCCAGGGCCTCATTGGAAGAACCGCTTATGTACTTTTCCGGAGGCGTCTGGGTGCTCAGTAGTCGATCTCTTTCTCGTACGGCTTGATGTCGAAGACCGGGGAGCCATCGAATGCGTCCAGGCCCCGGACCGTGACGAGGTTTTTCCTGACGGAAACGAGCTCGACTAGTGTGAGGCCTATCTTGTTCGGCCTGGTCGGCGAGCAACTCGCGAAAACGCCGACCAATGGCTTGGCGGGGTCGTGCATCGGGTGGATCTTCATGTGCGTTTCGCGATTCTTGTGGAACCCGAAGATGACCCAGATGTGCCTGAAATGGGAGAGCTTATACAGGCCTTCAACGTAGACCTCCTTGAAGACAAGCTTGGAGGTGACCTTCTCCCAGTCATCGGGTGTCTTCCTGACGCCGTTCATTACGGTGGCAATCGCCCTCATGTTCCACTTCAGGCGATCAGGTCCCCGGTCAATCCCTGACGAAGAAGTCGTCCAGGACCTTCTTCGCCTCGAGCCTCTTTTTCTGATGCACTTCCAGGAAGTTCCACACCTTCTCGAATAGCCGCTCCTTGCATTCCCCGCACAGTATTTTCCCCGCCCGACACTCGTCGTACATCGTCTGGATCTTCCCATCGTCCAGCTCGAAGAAATACTTGAAGTAGGCGTAAACAGAGCAGACCTCGGGCTGACCCCCCAACTTCCTCTGCTCTTCGACTGAGACCCGGCCACCCGTGAAGGCGTTCGCCGTCTTCCTCTTGACCGTCTTCTTGTCATCAATCGTGAAGATGGCCATCTCCCCCTTCCCTGAGGTGGACATCTTCTCGGGTCCGGCCAGTGAGGGCATGAGCTTGGAGTGGATAAGCGCGGGCTTGTAGAACCCAAGACCCTCCGCAATGTCCCTGGTTATCCTAAAATGGGGGTCCTGGTCGATCCCGCAAGGGATGAGGCACGGGACCTTCTTCCCCTGCTCGACAGACTCAAGGAAGCACGGCACTGTCTGGATGCTCGTGAAGAAGATGCTGCCGATGTTGTAGGTATTGTCGAAGCCGAACACGGCTCGGATCGTCGAGAAGGTGATCTTCTTGGCCGCCTTGACCGCGAGCGGATACATCGTCTTGATGTATTCCGTGTCGAGGAATATGTTCGTCAGCTCCGGGTCGAAGCCGAGCGCTATGAAGTCCAGGGCGTTCTCGTACCCCCACTTCTTGGTCTCGTCGAGCGTGAGGTGGTCGTAGAACATGAACTTCTCATCGTCGGTGAGCTGGAACCACATCTTCGCCTTGAAGGTGTCCTGCAAGTACTTCGAGAACGCCCACGGTATCAGGTGCCCTAGGTGGACGGGCCCCGATGGTCCCCTGCCAGTGTATAGCGAGAACTTGTTGCCCTTGTCGTATTCGTTCAGAAGCCAGTCAAGGTCCCTTTGAGAGTACACGAGCCCCCTTCTCAGCATCGGATGGAGGGGACCGTACTTCGAGAGCCTCTTCAGCATGGCGTCGTCGATTCTCTTCGTCCCGAACCGTTCGATGAGCACATCGTAGTCGATCTCGCCTGAGACTCTGTATGGCGTTACCTCGAATTCTTCGGTCATCTGTGGCTCACGCAGGGTTAGACCTTCCGATACTATATGTCTTGCTGTGGCTTCGAGATGGCCAGATGGGATTCTGGGAGCCGCTGGATGCGCTCCCGAGAGTCGGCGAAAACACGAAATCTTACTGCTTCTGAATGAGGTAGTAGCCTGCCGATTTCTCACGAGCCTTACGTTTCACTAGGCCCTTAGACTGAAGCTCGTCCAGAGCCCTGAGCACGAAGTTCTTCGGGGCTTTGGCGAGACCGACGATTCTGTCGGCGTTTGCCATCTTCTCATCGCTGTCTAGTCCCGCGCTCTTCATCGCGTTGTAGACCTTCTCGGCCCACATCGATAGTCCTTCCGGCATGGTCAATCATCCCTGATGACACGCCTTCATTCCGGCTGTTCGCAACCGGGTTTGAGGCGTCATCGGAGGGCCACATTTGAGTTTTCATTCTTAATACCTTTCCTCAGTGAGATAAGTGAGGACATTGGCCGGCCAGCAGGCTTCGGCGCAGGGACACATGCCGCCCAGAGAAAGGTATATCGGGATTCAAAGGATTATTGCGAGGACAAGGCCGAGCTAGGAAGGTCTACTGTTGAAGTCGTTGAGCATATCCCCATCCATCGTGGCATTGTCGCTGGTCCTCGTCTTTATGACGAGCGCGCTTCCGGTCTCCGCAATCGACCGTGTTAGCGGGCAGTCCTGGACCTATGCTGTCTCCATGCCCGTCTCCGGTCTGAACGCGACCGGGACAGTCACATATGCGCTCACCGGACAGGATTCGGTCAAGGTCAATGGCGTTTCGTATGATACTGACATACTGACGATCAGCGGGAATCTCTCCGCATCTTCCACCGTGTTCGGAGCTCCCTACTCGGTTTCTGCCGTCCTCGGAGGCTCGCGGTACGAGACAAAGGGTGGAATCTCGACGGTGAAGGAGGATTCGCTTCAGTGGACCAACGTATCGTTCGGATCGGTCCCCGTACAATTGTTCGCAAGGATCCAAAAGGAAGCCATCACGACCTACGCGCCGGCGTTCCTGTCCAAGTTCGACCCTGGGACCACCCGCCCTGGCGACACCTGGACCGAAGCCATTACGCTCAACACGACCTCGATCCTGAACGGAACAACTGTCCGGGGCATCCCACATTTGGCGATATACAATGTCATCGTCGGGTCTTCGATGGAGAATATCACAGTCGATGCTGGGACATTCCAGACGCTCAAGATCACCACGACCGACAGCACCGGGGCTCGAAACGTGTACTGGTGGTCGTCCAAGGTTCAGAACTTCGTAGTCGAGAAGAGGTACAATGCGCTGAGTTCGCAACCCAGTACCATACTCTCATTGAAGGAGTTCGTCAGTTCGGCCGGAGATGGGACGCTCATCGCCGTGGTCGTGGGCGCGGTAGTGGTTGCAATCGCTATAGCGATTCTTGCTGCCATCCTCAAGGCCAGGAGGAAATGGGAGCCGGTCAATCCGCCGCCCTATAGGGTCGGAGTGCCCGGGCCGAATCAGATGCCACCGCCCGCACCGGCAGGCGTGAAGACCCCTGGCCGGATCAGGAAGCATCCCAAGAATTGAGATAGTTCGGAGGTCGAAAACATGCCGAGATCGAAGAGAAGCGCCTCAGAGTCGAAAGCCGTCCTCGCGAGGGTGATGATGCCCCAGGACGCCAACATGTCCGGGAACGTTTTCGGTGGGACGATCCTGAAGATGGTCGATGAGATAGCCTTTGTGTCCGCGACGAGGCATGCCAGGACCAACGTCGTGACCGCTTCGCTCGATAAGATGGATTTCCACTCCCCTGTCCATATAGGTGACTTGGTCACGCTGCAATCTATCGTGAATGCGGCCTGGCACTCATCGATGGAGGTCGGCGTCAAAGTGATGGCTGAGAACGTTCGAACGGGAGAGGTAAGGCACACAGGTTCCTCGTACCTGACCGTGGTGGCTCTGGACACGGACGGGAAGCCGACCGAGGTCCCTGAGCTGATACTCGAGACAGACGAAGACGCTCGGCGGAACAAGGAAGCAAATGAGAGAAGGCGGAGGCGTCTCGAGGACGCCGCTTCTGTGGATGCCAGGCGCCGGAAACCCTAGTCACTTCGCTGCAGAGTCGTCGTTTTATAGCCGTACTCATTCCTCCTTTAGCAGGAGCATATCATGGCAAAAGCTGTCTTCAACCCTCTGACGCGAGAAGAGGAGGACGAAGTGCATGACGAGTCGATCAGGATACTTGAGCAGGTGGGGATCAAGGTCACGAGCCCCGGAATCCTTTCGATGCTCGAGGACCACGGGGCCTCGGTCGACAAGAAGAATCAGGTAGCGAAGCTGACCAGGGACATGGCCAAGGACGCCCTCTCGAAGACCAAGAAGGAGTTCCTGATGTGCGGAAGGGAGAAGGCAAAGGATGCTCGACTCCCAGCTAAGGATTATGTCCAGGCCGTGAACGATGGACAACCGACGGATGTCTGGGACATGGGGACCCAGAAGAAAAGGAAGTCCACAATCAACGATCTAGTCGACTTCACAATTCTTTGCGATGCCATGCCCGAGTGCGACATTTACTGGGCCCAGGTGGTCGCGACCGACCTCCCTCCCGAGGTCTCGAACGTCCATGAGTATGTCGCAAGCCTCTTCTACTCTGGAAAGCACATCCAGCACGGCTCGGGAGATCCGGAGGAGGCCCGTCTGCTCATCAAGATCGCTGCTGCGGCCGTTGGCGGAACAAAGGAGCTGGCGAGGCGGCCAATCATCTCCATAACCCACACTCCAATCACGCCACTCAGATATGAGGGGGGCGATATCGAGTCCGTGCTGGAGTTCGCCAAGGCCGGCCTACCCGTCGTGAACCTCTCGATGGCGATATCCGGTTCGGTCTGCCCGGTCACCCTCGCAGGAACCATCGCTCTCGTGAATGCCGAGAACCTCGGAGGGCTCGTCATGGAGCAGATAGCTGCACCTGGCTGCCCGGTCCTCTACAGCTCGGAGAGCGGACCGATGGACATGAGGACAGGCGTGTTCCTGTCGGGTTCCACGGAAGGAGCCCTCATCAATGGTGCGGGCTGCCAGATGGCCAGGCGATACGGGCTACCTTGCCAGGTGGGAGGGATCTCGGCATCGGGCACCATGCCTGGATACGAGATCGGCTATCAGAAGGCGATAAGCGCATTGATGCCGGTCCTCGCGGGTGCGGATCAGGTGGTCGGGCTTGGCGGGTTCAACCGGTCCGGGTGCGAGTCACTCGAGCAGATAGTCATGGACTGCGAACTCTGGCGGAACGTGCTGAGAGGATGGAAAGGGGTCAAGGTCGACAAGGAGACCCTCGGGTTCGAGGCCATCACTCGCGTAGGGCCGGGAGGCTACTTCATGAAGGACATTCACACGTTGAGGCATTTCAAGGAGGAGGTCCTTCTTCCGAAGATCGCCATGCGCGAGGCGCCTCCAGATGGAAAGGCGGAGCCCATCAGGATAGCCGCAAGGGACGAGGTCAGCAGGATACTCAAGGAGCATGTGCCCGTCCAGTTGGATAGATCGGTGAAGCAGGAGATCAGACAGATGCTCGCGAAGTGGGACGTCGAGAAGCACGGCAAAGCGGTCCCGACGAAGTACCTGGACCGATGCGGGTAATCCTCACTTCTTCCTGAGTAGATACTCGTATGCGCTCAAGGCCGCCTTCGCACCCTCGCCGGCCGCGACGACGATCTGCTTCTCGTGCACCATCGTCACGTCCCCGGCCGCATAGATACCAGGGATGTCCGTCTTGCACATGCAGTCCACGATGATTTCATTGTTCTCGTTCAACTTGAGGAGCCCCTTGACGAACTCGGTGTTCGGATCCAGTCCAATCTCCACGAAGATCCCTTGGACATCTAGTTCCTCTTCCTTTCCGGCCTTTTTGTCCCTGATCCTCAGGCCCCGGACCACCGTGTCGCCGATGATCTCGAGTACGTCATAACCGACTCTCCTTTCTACATTCGTCTTCTGGTCGAGCTTCTCGATTAGGATCGCGTCCGCCCTCCAGGGGCTTCTCGATACGACAAAGACCTTGGACGCCGTCCCAGCCATGTCTATCGCAGCTGAGACCGCGGAGTTGCTTCCCCCGCAGATCGCAACATCCTTTCCCCCGAAGAGGGGTCCGTCACAGGTCGAGCAGTAGGATACGCCATGGCCGACGAGCGATTTCTCATTCGGAACACCAAGTTCCCTGGACCTCTTGCCGGTTGCGATGATGACCGTCCGCGCTTCGACGCTCCTGTCGCCGGTCGTGATTATCGTGAAGCTGTCGACGTTCCGCTTGATCTCCTTGGCTTCGTCGAGGAGGATAGGGACCGGGAACTGTTGGACCTGCTCCTGGAATTTCGAGGTAAGCTCCCTGCCAGTGATGTACTGATACCCCGGATAATTCTCGATGCCGAGGGTCCATGCGACCTGACCGCCGATGTCCTTGGCTATTATCGCTGTCTTGAGCTTCTTCCGGGCGGTGTAGACTGCAGCGGTCATCCCCGCCGGACCAGAGCCTATGATGGCTACATCGACTATGCCCTCGATCTCTGATGGGATGTCCAGCCCGAGCATCATCCACGAAGACATCCCTACGCTCTTATTACTCTTGTCCATAACTTATAGGCAAGGAATCGCATCCCTCGTTCGGTGTACGGTTATGGATCGCTTCGCTGGATCGTATGACAGGTCGTTGGTGCGCGCTGCGCGCGCAGCAGTGAATGAAGTTCTCGCGGTGAAGAAGGACGAGCGTGTGTTACTGATCTCGAACCCAGGTAGGGACGTGCGCGAGCTCTCGATGGCCATCTTCGACGCCAGCCTAGATGTGGGCGCAGCCCCTAGCCTCATATTCCAGAGGGAGAAGAGCCAGTTCGACTTCGCGGAGGAAGAGGTCGTCAAGGCGATGTCGGCAGGGCCTCAGGTGCTCATCTCAATGAGCAAGGAGAAACTCGGAAAGGATAGATGGGGCATGAAGAAGGGGTACAAGGGGAAGCGCAGGTACGACCACATCTTCGACCTTCTCTACGAGCAGAAGAAGGTGCGCGCCTTCTGGTCCCCGGGCACTACCAGGGACATGTTCAGGCGGACAGTGCCCATCGACTACTCGAGGCTTCGAAGGGATTGCGCGAGGGTCGTCAGAGCCCTGGCCGGTGCGCGGAGCGTAAGAGTGACCGCGCCTGGGGGAACGGACGCGACCATCGGCATCAGGGGAAGGAAAGGCCGGTCTGATGACGGCAATTTCAGAAAGCCAGGCCAGGCAGGCAACCTGCCATCTGGCGAGGTGTTCATCTCGCCCGCGCTAGGCACGATGAACGGCACCATCGCCTTCGATGGCTCAATCGTACTGCACGAGGGTGAGATCGTGATCAATCGTCCAATCATAACAGAAGTTAGGGACGGGTTCATCACGAGCATCTCGGGAGGGGCAGAGGCGCTCAAGCTCGAGGAGTCTGTCCGTCTGGGCGAGAAGAAAGCGCTGGAAGCCGGGAAGCGCGGGGAACTCAGGGCCGGCCTCGTTCATAAGTACGCCAGGAATGCACGAAGCATCGGCGAGCTGGGCATAGGATTGAACAGGAAGGCCAGGATAACCGCGAACATGCTAGAAGACGAGAAGGTCTATGGGACATGTCACTTCGCTGTCGGCAGTAACTACGACCATGACGCAGAAGCGTTGATCCATCTGGACGGCCTGGTCAAGAAACCGACCATATCGATCGTTGGTTCGTCGGGCAAAGAGAGAATGCTCATGGCATCCGGCAAGCTCGTCTGGGACTGAATTGGGAACGTCGAGCCGAGCCTGGTAGATTACGGAAGGTTTAATCGGGACTAACCTGTTCTCATTGGCCATGGAGGAACCGCTGCGGATTGGGGCGCAGGACGACGAGGTCTTCGACAGGTCGAGGAAGATTGGGTGGCTTGACCTCGAATCGATATCCACTGCACGGGTGATGATGGTCGGGGCAGGCGCGTTGGGAAATGAAGTGGGCAAGAACCTCGCCCTGTCGGGTTTCAGAAGGCTGACGATCGTGGATATGGATCATGTCGTCGGGTCGAACCTCAACAGATGCCTGTTCTTCACCAAGGAGGATGCCCGCATGGGTGCGAAGAAGGCCGAGGTCGTTGCGCGTGGGATCTCGAGGATATCGACAATCGCAGACCCAATCGCACTTGATTCGAGGATAGAAGAGGTTCCGGACTCGGTGCTTCGCGAGCAGGACTTGATACTCGGGTGCCTCGACAGCATCCAGGCCAGGCTCCATGTCAACTCTCACGCCTATTCACTGGGAAAGACCTACATCGACGGAGGGATGGAAGGATTCGTCGGCAGGGTCACGGTTGTCAAGCCGCCCAACGGAGCATGTGTGCAGTGCGGGATGAACCGCTCTCACGCCAAGGTCGCGGAGAAGAGGTTCAGCTGCACGGGCAAGGATGTCGTGTTCCACGAACCACGTTTGGCCGCGGAGATCACGACGACGAGCGTCATCTCCGCTATCATGGTGCGGGAAGCACTGAAGATCGTTTCGGGAAGGCATGACCTGTCCCTCTCCAACGGGTTCTACTACGACGGGCAGAGGAACGTTTCGGAGGAGATCGAGATCCCGCTGAATCCCCGGTGTCCAGCCCACACGAGGGCGGATTAGCTACAGGTATGCGAAAACGCTATAACCTCAAGTGAGGTCCAGCTTCTAGGTGGTCTTTTGACGGTTCGAATCAAGGTCAAGAATGCCGAGACCGGCGCCACTGTCGAGATGGAACTCGAGGTCGAGAACACAATCGACGAAGTCATCGAGAGCGCCGCTACCTTCTGGAGCAAGGACATGGGCGCCTATGTCCTGAGGAAGGGGAAGAAGGTCCTCAGAGGCGGAGGCTCGCTCACTGACTCAGGCATTCGTGCCGACGATGTCCTGGAGCTTATCCCTGACCCAGAAGGCGGATAGTTGAGATGCCTCTTCCCGCCGCCGTCCTGAAGTCGCGCATTAGGAACGAGTTCGAGATGTGCCAGCGTGAGCTAAGACATCACCTTTCGATCTCCGACCCGACGCTGTCTGCTTTCCCGATCATGATCAATGTCACGCTGATGCGAGTCCCGGGTCCGGATTGGGAGGAGGGAAAGATCGTCCACAGGTTCGTCCATAGGATGGCGATCATCGTCGGGGAGGAGTATCCGATCGAGAAACCGATCGTCAAGTGGTTGACACCCATATTCCATCCGAACATAATGCCACCGGGTGACGGTGGATACGTGTGCACGAAGCTCTTGGAGAATTGGGATTTCAGCTCGAACCTCGTCACCTTCATCAAAGGGATCGAGTCCCTCCTCGAGAACCCCAACCCCAAGAATCCCTTCGGCAATGACACGTGCACTCGCGCAGCCGCCTATTTCAACCGGAACAAGTACCTACCCCCAGCGGTCATGGACCAGTCGGACCGGAGGGTAAGAATCGTGGGGAATCTCAATGGCTAGACCGAAGATCGTCGGGGAGACCAAGCGCCCGCTCGAAGAGAAGGAGCCGCCTCTAAGTTCGGGTCTGGGACCGCACCCTTGGCTCTCCGAACAGTCACGGTCCGAGCACCAGCAGCGGGTCCGGTCCGGAACCCTATTCGACGTCTATCTCTCCAAGGTCGGTGAGGAGAAGATCAGGTCCCACGCCGTCAAGGAAGCCCCGAGGAGGCTCGAGGTCATGGGGTTCCTACTGGGGGAGGCTTGCACGTGGAAGGGGGAAACCTACTCGGTCGTGAGGGACGTGGTGACTACCGAGCTCAGGAGTTCGTCCTCTAAGGTCCGGTTCGATCCCAAGGCGTTTCCGAAGTTGTTCCACGGGCTCGATGATTCGGGTTTCGACTACATCCTGGTCGGCTGGTACCACTCACACCCAGGGCACACTTGCTTCCTTTCCGGGACGGACATGGAGACCCAGCGCTCCATGTTCAATCAGCCCTACCATGTCGCATTGGTGATAGACCCCCTCAATCGGGACATCAAGACCTTCAGACTGCGTGACGATGGATATGAGGAGACCACGTTTGCCGTGTTCGATCCATCGCATGAGGCGACGGTCAAGCCGAAGGGGGCCCGGACGCGCAAGCTCAAGGTCACACCAGTTGTACAATCCGATCATTAATCCAGACCTGTTCAGCAAAGGTTTTTTCTGGCTGCTGGCCGTTGAGGTCACGGATCCAGGGAGTGAATCGTTGGGTTCGCACCTCCATACGGCAGTCATCGCCGTCCTGAGCGCGGCGTTGCTGCTGTTGCTGTCGTTGTCGCTGCTCCTTCCGGGCACACCAAAGCATTTCCTGAATTACAGCGAGGACAATTACAAGATCGCGTTCGCCTCGGGCAATTTCACAGCGGCGTTGACCAGGGACATGCCCCGGGTCGTGTTCGGGCACACACATCCAGTACTCTCCCCCGAGTTCGGGGTCAGCAGTCAGAAGCTCTACGTGTTCAACGATACGAATAGGGACGGCGTCTTCACGAGGTCGGAGGCGATCTACACTAGCTACCTCGATTCGCACCATGTGACCTGGAACATGTCGACCGTGGAGTTCGGGAACGACTCTGCTGGAAATGAGTATGCCGAGGTCTGGATGCGCACTAACGCATCGCTCTACGACGGAATCGGCGAAGTCCCCGGTTTGCCGGTAATAAGTGATTGGGCCGTCGTCACGTTCATCTATCGCATCTCTGAGCGGGCGACGAATCATTCCAACGCTCTTGGAACATATACCGTGAGCGGTAAGACCGAGATGACAATGAGCTTCTCGATTGCGTTGATGAAACATGTCGATGCGGATGGCATCGTCCTCGAGACATACGTGCACGGAGGAGGGAGCACGAACATGCTCCTGCTGAGGGAGGCGACCGACGGCGCCACTAGTGAGCTCACCAGTGTCTCCAGCGGCCGGGATGAGAGCGTCCTTGGGACGAACTTCACGCACAAGTTCATGCAGACGGACAGGCCTCTCCAGGACATCTACATGGCCAAGGAGGACGGGATTGTCCAAGCGTTCTATCATTTTGGCTCTGCTCCGATGAATGGCTCAGGTGCGAGCGCTGGGATAGTGCGGATGAATTCGTCCTATTATACGGATGGCGCCGGGCTGATCCTGCACCAAGCCTTCTTCATCGCCAACGGGACCGAAGCCGTATCGCAGGAGTCATCACTCGGGATAGACGAGCTCGGGTTCAACGTGAGCATGAAGGACTGGTTTCAGGACCATCTGCCCATGCTCATGGTCGTCTGCGGAACGATAGCAGCCGCAATCTTTCTGATGGCATTCGGCATCATGTACAGGCGGCATCGGAAGTCGCAATCGGACGACAGCCATGAGCCTCTACAGAAGCGGGAATCGGGCTAGACCCAGATGGCGTGTCTTCTCCGCATGGACCCTTCGCTCTGGCCCAACTTATCCATCAGCGTCGCCACGATCCCGTCCAGATAGATCAAGGTGGCGGTCTCGAACAGTGTTCCCAGCGGTGCGAGCCTCTTTCGCTCATCATCCTTCGGCGGATGTATCTGGATGACGACGTTCGACGCTGCAGAGAGCTTCGAGTGGTCGTTGGCGGTGATCGTCACGACCTTCGCCCCCACCCTCCTTACGATGTTAGCGGTCTGGATTGCGGACATCGTCTCGCCCGTGTATGAGACTATGATCACCAAGTTGCCCTCCTCGACTATTGGTGTGACGGTCTCCCCGATGAAGAAAACCTCAAGCCCCATCTGCACGAGCCTTATCGCAAAAGCCTTCGCAATCAGTCCGGACCTTCCTACACCGTAGATGAAGATCTTCTTGGATGCGAGGATGTAGTCGATGAACTTGTCCGTCTGCTCGACTTCATTCTCGAAGGTCCTCTCGACCGCCTTCAGGATGTAGTCGATGCTCTCCTTCATCTCCGCTTCTTCTCCTTCTTGACCGCTTTGGTGGTCTTCTTTGGCTTGGGCTTTGGTCTAGGCTTTGGTTTGGGCGTTGGTCTGGGTGCCTTCTCCTTCTTCGGCTCAGGTTTTGGGACCACCTTGGTCTCCTTGGAGACCCTCTTGGCGAGAACTCGTTCGAGTATCACTTTCATGTACATCGCATCGTGCTCGAGCAGCGGAGAGCCCGATATTACGGTGATGGGTTGGTTCCGCTCGACGATCGCCTCCGCCAGTGGCTCGAACCTGAGGTCCCCCTTCTTGATGGAGGTGAAGCGCTTCTCGTTCCCTCCTTCGTGCTCCACCCCGGAGAAATGGGAGTAGAATTCTCCACCCGTGCATTCCCAGACCTTGTCCAGGAGCGCGTCGAAGTCCTTCGGCTCCCTGAGAATGCCGTTCTCGCGGGCATGGTAATGGGCGAAATTGACCACGGGAATCGTGCCCGGGACCTCCCTGCAAGTCTTGAGCACTTCCGCGAGCGAGCCAAAGATCTCCTGCCTCCCGCTCAGCTCAAGGCCTATGGATGACGTGATGCCGTGCTTCTTGTACCATTTCGCGAGGAGGCTGATGCGCTCCTTGATCCTCTTCTGGGCGGTCTTCGGGGTGACGTCCCCGTATAATCCCATGTGCGTGACTACAACGCCTGCCCCCAGCTCCTTGGCCATGACACCCGCCCATTTGATGGACTCAATGCTCTTGAACGAGAGTTCGCCCTCTCCTACCAGGTCCATGTAGTAGGGTGTGTGGATAGACAGTGCGACATCCAGCTCGTCTGCCATGCCTCGGAGCTGCCTGAGCTCTTGGTAACTCTTCGCGATGCCGCTCGTGAGGGACACAAGGGTATCGCCTTTCTTGATGGGCTCGCCCAGGTCGGAGATCGTCTCATCCTTGTTGCCTTTCTTGCGGATGATCTCGATGACCATGTCGTTGGTCAGGTTCGTCGGCTTCAAGCCGACCTCTTCTGGCTCTGATGGCCTTTCCGCAACATGAGCTCTGACAAGCTGAGCCTCCATGGCGGTCAAGCCAAGGTTGTGAACGTCCTCTATCCCGTCCTTCAGGGTGCGTCCCTTGCAGGACAACGGAATGCCAGCGGGACCAAAACGGATCATCTATACCCCCAGTCGGAGCGGGATTTTCGTGTATACCGTTCGCCATATATATCATCTGTTAAGGGAATCGGTATGTCAGTCGTTCGAATCGAAGGTTTTTTATCGTCCGCCCTGATTATAATGGCAGAATCGCAAGCCAGATGGTTTGAGCCAGCATCAGGTGCGCATCCAAATCTTTATAAACGGTACTTACATTAGCTCGGCTACTCTCTTGATGTCGGAGGAGTCAGAATGGGAATGAAATACAACAAATCTAATCCCAACCTCGTGGGCCTGATCCAACACCTGAAGGATGTTGGCAGAATCAACGAGGCACCTGTCTGGCGAGACATCGCTCTGCGGCTGGAAGGCCCATCGAGGCATTGGGCCGAGGTCAACGTCGGTAAGATAAACCGGTACGCGAGCGAGAACGAGATAGTCGTGATACCTGGCAAGCTGCTTGGCGCGGGCGAGATCGAGAAGAAGGTCACCGTCGCGGCCTAC
>JBGOXV010000008.1:0-20796 GCA_041479325.1 Thermoplasmata archaeon | reverse complement strand
GCCGTGCAGTCCGTAGCGTTCGTCCACGGCATGAGCCTCGCGTTCATCGTATCGGCCGCCATCGCAGCGGTGGGGGCCGTGTTCTCTATCGCAAGGGGATCATCGTGGCAAGACCCGAGAATCGGTGACAGACTGCGCAAGTCTGCCAAATGACCGACGGGAATTGCTGAGCGAAGACCCTCATCGCGTATCACGCTGTCTCGCCACCGAGGATGACCGCGAAACTCCTCCGCCACGCACCCGGTTGGGTTTGCGTAACCATTATATAGAAGTACTAACATAGTCAAATCCAGCCGAAGGCGAAGCCCGAGGAGAAGAGGGCGAAGAAGCTTCCGGTGAAGTGATCGACCTGCTTGTAGGCGGACTCCTTTCATTCACGCCATTTCAATCGTGACTCGAGCGCGAATCATCACTTGGTGAAAATCATGACGGAGAAGAAAGAGAAGATCCTGCGTGTCGTCCAGGCCAAGTCTGCGGACGATGGCAAAGGGATTGCGAGGGTGGACCCTGCTCTCATGAGGATACTGAAGCTGGAGCAAGGTGACACAGTAGTCATCGAGGGGACGAAGAGCACTACCGCGACCGTTTATTCAGGCTTCCCCGAGGACGAGAACCGCGGTATCATCAGGATAGACGGGACGATCCGTAAGAACGCGGGTGTCAGCCTCGACGACAAGGTCGGCATCAGGAAGGTCGTGCCCAAACCAGCGAACAAGGTCACGCTCGCGCCAACGCAGCCATTGAAGATCATGGGCGGGGAGCAGTATCTTGTCCAGACACTTGAGGGGAGGCCAGTGATGAAGGGCGACCTCCTCGAGATAAACATCATGGGCAGGAAGTTCGACCTGGTGGTCCAGGGAATAGCGCCTGTGGCCGAGGTCGTGACGATACAGAACTTCACCGAGATCAAGTTGAGCGAGAAGCCTGCCAAGGAAGAAGCGGCGAAGGGTCCGAAGGTGGCCTATGAGGACATCGGCGGGCTGCACGAGGAAGTCGACAAGGTCAGGGAGATGATCGAGCTTCCGCTCAGACATCCAGAGCTGTTCGAGAAGCTCGGCGTCGAAGCGCCCAAGGGAGTCCTGTTGCACGGGCCGCCAGGCACTGGCAAGACGCTGTTAGCAAAGGCGGTCGCGTCCGAGACGAGCGCGAACTTTATTTCCATCGGCGGGCCCGAGATAATGAGTAAGTTCTACGGCGAGAGCGAGGAGCGGCTCAGGGAGATCTTCAAGGAGGCTGCCGAGAACGCCCCGAGCATCATATTCATCGATGAGATAGACTCCATCGCGCCCAAGCGCGAGGAGGTCACCGGAGAGACCGAGCGCCGGGTGGTCGCGCAACTGCTCGCGCTCATGGACGGCATGGCGGGCCGGGGGAAGGTTGTCGTGATAGGCGCGACCAACCGCGTCAACGCGCTTGATCCCGCCCTGAGACGACCTGGAAGGTTCGACAGGGAGATAGAGCTGGCCATACCTGACAAGGATGGCAGGTTCGAGATAATCCAGATACACACCCGAGGCATGCCTCTGGCAGACGATGTCGATCTGCTCCAGCTCGCCACGATAACCCACGGCTACGTCGGGGCGGACCTCGCAGCGCTCGGGAGGGAAGCAGCCATGCGCGCGCTGAGAAGGATCCTCCCGAACATCAACCTCGAGGACGAGATCATCTCAGCGGACATCCTCAACAGCCTCAAGGTGACCATGGAAGATTTCATGAACGCCTTCAGGGAGCTCCAGCCGTCAACGCTTCGAGAGGTCATGCTCGAATCCCCCAACGTCAAGTGGGAGGACGTCGGCGGCCTGGAGGAGGCGAAGCAGGAACTCATGGAGTCTGTCGAGTGGCCACTTAGGTACGGCGGCCTTTTCAAACACATGAACGCCCTGCCGCCGAAAGGCATACTCCTCTACGGTCCGCCTGGGACCGGCAAGACGCTGCTCGCGAAAGCCGTCGCCACCGAGAGCCAGTCCAACTTCATAGCCGTGAAGGGGCCCGAGCTGCTCTCGAAGTGGGTCGGAGAGAGCGAGAAGGCCGTGAGGGAGATCTTCAGAAAGGCCCGTCAGGCCTCCCCGTGCGTCATATTCCTTGATGAAATCGATTCCATCGCCCCGGCCAGGGGCTCCGGACACGACCAGGGCGTGACCGAAAGAGTCGTGAGCCAGATCCTCACGGAGATGGATGGTCTAGAGCCACTTCACAATGTCGTCGTAATCGCGGCCACGAACAGGCTGGACATGCTCGATCCCGCGCTCGTGCGTCCTGGCAGGTTCGACAGGCTGGTCTTCATCGGCCCACCGAACCTGGAGGCGAGGAAGGAGATACTCAAGATCCACACCAAGGGCAAGCCGCTGAACAAGGACGTCGACCTGGACAAGCTGGCCGCGAAGATGGGGAACTACACTGGTGCCGAGATTGCCGCGGTGTGCAACGAAGCCGTCATGCTGTCCATCAGGGACTACGTGCTCGGCGGGGGCGACCTCGACGAGGAGAAGGTCAAGCAGGTCAGGGTCAGCATGAAGTACTTCGAGAAGGCGATGGAGAACGTCGAGCCCCTTAGCGAGAACGATTTAAAGAAATACGAGAACGTATCCCTTGGTACGATGTACCGCTGAGGGACAAGAGTATCTTCTGGGCTGGGCACAAGGTAACATAGGGCGAAGGCACTGAAAATGGCTGTAAAGAGGGAAGAGCTGCTTGTTAGGATCCGGGAGACGCTGGCCAAGACAGGGTTCTTCGTCTCGGACCCGCACAACATCAGGAGAATCAGCTTCGACATAATCGCGCGCAGGGACAAGCAGCTCCTGATCATCAAGGCCCTGTCGAACATCGATTCACTGTCGAGCGACGACGCGGAGGAGCTCAGGATCCTCGCGACCACCCTTGATGGCAAGCCGATGGTCATCGGACTCCACTCGAGCTCCGGTGACCTCGAGGAAGGGATACTCTATTCTCGGTTCGGCATCCCGATAATTTCCGAGGCAACATTCCATGAACACATGCTGGAGGGCGTCCCACCGTTCGTGTACGCCGCTCCCGGTGGCCTGTATGTGCGGCTAGATGGTGAGACACTCAAGAGGATAAGGACCGAGAGGAACATCTCACTGGGCACGCTCGCGGAGATCGCAGGCGTCTCGAGGAAGGCCATCCAGATGTACGAGAGCGGCATGGGCGCGATGATAGACATCGCGACGAAGATCGAGGACTACCTGAACGAACCCATCGTCGTCCCGCTCAACCCGTTCTCATACACCGCGGAGGTGGCAAGGACGCTGAGGTCCTTCGACGATTTCGAGGAGCTCAACAAGGACGTTTTCCAGCTTCTCAAGGAGGTCGGGTATTCCGTCGTGCCTACGATACGATGCCCCTTCGATGCCATGGCCAAAGAGGACGAGATGCTGCTGCTCGCAGGGATAGGTCACGACGACGCGATGACCGTCCGCAAGGCCAGGGTCGTCGGCAACATATCCAGGGTGACCGAGAAGAAGTCCGTCATATTCGTAAAACGGGAGACCTCTGTCGAGGATATCGAAGGGACCCCACTGATCACGGAGGACGAGCTTCGAAGAGCGGACGACACCGAGGATGTCCTCGAACTGATACTGAAAAGGGAGAAGAGGAAGAAGACATGAAGCTCGAGACCATCCAGGGCAACGGATGCACGATCAGCGTGCTCGGTGTGATCAAGGGACTCAATGCCGAGGTCGACAGAGTCCAATCAGCCTTCGACCAGACCAGCCCGGACGTCGTCGCCGTCTCCCTGTCCAAGGAGGAGCTCGAGGGCCTCAGAAACCTGCCAGATGACTACATCCCTGAGCTCTCTCGGTACGAGCAGATATATGCGGAGGGTCTCAGCAGATTCGGGAGTGTCGCCGCCCCACCTCCATGTTACGTCGCCACCCTGGAGCTCGCGGATCACCGAGGAATCAGGCTGGTCCCAGTCGATTTGGACGAACAGTCCTACACCGCACTGTACTGCGCCGCGGTCCCAGGGACGACCCTGTTCAGGCACTCGACCCGGACATGGCTCCTGAAGATGAAGAGATTCAGCGATAAGGGCCCCGAGGAGTTCGTCCTGAACTGGGACAAGGCTGTGAACAACCTCGAAGGGTTCCGGACGATCGAGAAGAAACGCGCAGTCGCCATGGCGAAAGGCATCATGGCACTATGCGGGGACTCGAAGAAGGTCCTTGCGATAATAGAGCTCGAGCGTGCCGGCGAAGTGAGAGACCTGATCCGAGACCGCATCCGCTAATCACAAGATGGAAGAAGAAAGAAAGGGTTTTCTCGCGGCTGCCTAGACCTGCAGGCTGGACACCTGTAAGATCGTTATCGCACCATCGCCACCGGTCTGGCCGAGCTCCGTGACTGTATACATTATGTTCGTCGGGTAGAGGTTCATGTAATAGGCCAGGCTGGAGACGGTCCCTTGGACCGCCGTCAACCGACAGACGACCACGTCCGCGAGCCCGTCGCCGTTGACATCGGTCACATCGAACAGCGTGGGAGCAGAATTCGCCATCAGTGCGTTGGAGCTCATCACGTACATGTTGGCGTCCGCCACGGCCCAGCCGGCGATCGCGACCTTGAAGTGGTAGGCCTTCCACGCGCCGTCCTTCGCCACGACGACGTCTGGGTAGTGGTCGGCATTGTTCATTATGTTGCCAACCCTGACGCAAGTGTAGACTATCGCGTTGGATACGACCTGATACCTGTACGGGACCACAGTCTGAGAGTAGTACTTCCCGTAGGTGTTCGAGAACACCGCCGCATAGTCGATGTCGAGCGTGTCAGTGGCGGCTCCCAGGTTCGTCGACGAGTCCGTGAACCTGAGGAAAATGGCCTTCCCTGCGGCCATCGGTGGCAGTCTGAACGTGTAATTCACGTAACCCCCATCCGGATTCCCAGTCGCCTTGTTAGTGATAGCGAATATCGGAGTGTACATGCCCGTGTTGCCATTCGCGTCGACCGAGTACCAGGCGTAGAAGTTCTCTTCATTCGTGGAGCCCAGCCTCGCTACGACTGATATTATCTGATCAGCATCGGTGCTCAGGGTGTTGAACTGCATCCTCAGATCGACCTGCCCGATCGGGGCACCCGTCACATTCTCTGTCACCGTCAAGGGTGCTTTGTCGCGAACCTTCGTTGAGACGACGGTCCCGCCCGTTACTCTCCCGGAGAACATCCTCGGGGGGAAGCCGGAGGCCGCCTCGTTCAGCTTCTTCACAGTTGGGTTGGCGTTGGCGGTGTAGTTGTTCTGCCAGACGCCGTTCATGCTAGCATCCCCGCCGGTACCCACAGTCACGACATCGGGCCGGCCATCGCCGTTCATATCCATGATGTCGAAATCAGTCACTCCCGACGATATCGTGTCGGGGTCGGGTATCTTCGCGATCACCGGGTATGGGCTCCCGGACGACACCCTGCTGATATCCTGGACGTAAATCTTGCCCCCTGCGAGCGTGATCATGTCGGCCTTCCCGTCGCCGTTCATGTCCACGAGCATTATCTTCTTGACCACTGTCCCGCCGTAGGCGTGATATATCCAGGGGGTCACCCCATAGGTGTTGTTGTAGATGACAACATTGTTCGCCGTTGACACATATGCAAAGTCGATTGCGCCGTCACCGTTGATGTCTCCCGAGGTGATCCATTTGATCTCGTTTCCAGCGTCGGATGCTGGTCTCGACACATAGCTTCCGTCCTGGAAGCCACCTAGGGTGTTCATGCTGTTCTTGAAGTACATCAGTGCATTGGTCGTGTCCTGACCTATCAGCAGGTCCTTGGCGCCGTCACCGGTCAGGTCAACCAGCTCCATTGCCGTAGTGGCGTAGGTCGTCTTGTCGCTGGGCGTGTTCGTATAGGAGAACATCGTCCTCGAGGTGAAGAAGTTGTTGTTCTCGACAAAGGTGAGATATGCTTTCATGTCAAAGTTGGCATGGCCGACGGCGATGCCGTCCTCACCCAAGAAGAAATCGGCCTTCCCACTCGATGCCTTGATGAATACCTGCGCGGTGAGCGAGTAGACGCCCTCGTTCGAGTCTGCAAAATTGGCAAGCTTGAGGACATAGGAGTTCGTCCCTGTCAGCCACTGGTTGCCGTTGTTGTACCTCAGGTCGATATCGAACTTGTAGTAGGTGCCATTGAACTGCGTGATCGCGCTCGGGATCATCGGTGCCGACGGGGGCTTTCCGTACAACTCCCTGCCACCGTTCATGTCGCTGATCGTTATCTGGTCTGCTGTAGTGGCGGGGGACGCCTGGGTGTCCATCACCCTCATCGTCGCATAGACGGTGAATACGCCCTCCGAGATGTTGTAGGGCGTCAGCTTCTGCCCCCAGGGAACCAATCGCGCAGCGTCCTTGAAGAGATACATCTGTGGCATGAATGAGATTGTGGAGTTCTGCCCTTTGACGATTATCGCCAATTCACTCTTGAAGACCTTGGAGGTCCCGTCCAGACCCGGAGCCGATGCAAGACTTATGTTCAGATCGTAAGTTCCCGGAGGAAAGTTGGAAGTATTGAACTGGCACTCGAACACGGTCGACGAACCGCTGGAGACTATGTAGAATGGAGTGCTCGTCGTGCTGGATCCGGTATAGCTCGGCGGGAAGAAGGCGTTCGTCCTCGTGTCGCTGACCCCCAGGGTGTCGGATCCCAAGACGTTCGTCATATACTTACTCGCCACCCTGATGAAAACGAGTTCATCCTTGTTGAACAGGGTCCTGGACAGAGACAGGTTGGCGGTTCCAGGTTTTGTGTGGTTCTCCCCGAAAGTGCCGTAAGCCACTCCCAGAGCCGGGGCCTGGTTCGGGAAGTACAACAGGAGCCCGCTCGGGTCGAGCCCGCCGCCCTCGATGAAGTTTGTCACCGTATTGTCGATCGTGTCGTAGGGCAGCTTCGTCACTGTCATTATGAAAGTTGATTCGGAAACGTGTGGCGGAACTTTGCTATCCTGTGCATGGATGAGTATCACTTTGCCATCTAGCTGGGCAGCCGTGATATGCTGGGAGACGATGTAGCTGAAGTTCCACATGAAGACGGCGCCATTCTGGGATGTCGGGGTCCAGTGTGATGAGGAACCAGGAATCTGACTCGCATCGATCCATATCTGGTTCGTCGCGAGGTCGCCATCGGCATCGGTTATCGTGGCATAGAAGACGAAGTTGTTCCCTTCCCTCACTGGGTCAGGCGACGGGGTGGCCGGGTTGGAATCGATCCATCTCTGCGAGATGACCGGCGGGTTCTGTCCTGCCCCGCCCGTTATCTGGCTGGTCCAGACCGATGTGTGCTTGACCAGATCGACGATCGTGACGGTTATCACGCTCTTGTACGTGGTGCCGTTGAGCTGCTTCGCCCAAGTCATGCCTGTCTTCCAGACAAGTGCATTATTCAGGCCGTGGTCTTTTCCCAGGCTGAACCCAAGCGCCATCGAGTCCTGGTCGACGAGTATGAGTGTCTGGGCCGCCTTCATCTGGTCCCCGCCTGCGTGGGTAATCGTGAGGTTGGCCTTCGTGCCACTGGCAAAGAAGGTGATCCCCCCGGAGAATGTGGCCTTTGTCAGCTGTTGCGGCATCGGCATGTTCTGAACGAATGCCATGATGCTGCTGAACAGGACGACGGTTATCATGAGAATTAGGATGTTTCCTATGATTTCAGAAACTCCGCTTTTGCTCGACCAAGACTTCCTTTTCCTACCATCGAAATTCATAATCTCAGTCCTCCGGGGGAGAGAACATTCTCTTGCAACTGTGCAAATCATGGATTGGAGCGTATTTAAACGTGTTGCGGTCATTACCAATTACCATCCAGAAAAATCCGCATGCCAGATGCAAAACCAGCACGATTAAATAAGCCGCAGCCGCATCAGAACGTCCGATGCTGGAATCCGAACAAATCAACGTCATCGACAGGGTTCTTCTTCACTTGTCAAGGTTCGCGACCGAGTCTCCTCCGGAAGAGTACCCGCCCGAGAGCGCTCAGGCAGGGATAGCCTTCGCCGTCGGCATCTCTAGGACCCACGTACCGCGCGCCGTCAAGGGCCTGATGAAGGATGGTCTGATCGAAGAACTCACCGCAAGGGTCAAGGGCCACGACAGACGGATGAACGTATACGTTGTGACTCAGGAGGGCATGAGAAGGGCGGAGGACTTCTGGAGGTTGGCTCAGTGGAAGATGTTCTCTGTAATGCGGGATGGCAACCTCATGAAGATGTCGGGAAAGGACATCGAGAGCCTTGTGGGAAAACGCAAGACGATAGCCGCGATCTCGCAAATGACAGACGGCATCGTAGTAATCGACGAGCACAGGCGGACGCCCATAAGATGCCTCGACGAAGCCCCTATACTGGCTGAGTTTCTTGGGAGAGACACGGAGCTCAAGGCAATGGAGGCATTCATCGAGTCCGACAGGCGCGTCCTGGTCGTCCTCGGCAACAGAGGATACGGGGCGACCTCCCTGGTGAGGAAGTTCGTGGAGACGAGGGATGACATGGACGTTCTCTGGATCACCCTGAACTTGCGGACGACGGTGGAGGAGCTCCAGTCCAAAGTTGTCGGCTTCGGGAAGAAAGTGAGCAAGGACGTCGAGAATTTGGTGGATGCCCTGGGGGTGGAGACCGCCCTTTACGTCATTGATGACTACTTCTCTGTCGACGACCAGGTCGTCGAGCTCTTCTCGTCGATGGTCGACATGGTGGACGGGGCCAAGATGATCATGACCGCGAGATCGGAGATGCCAGCATACAATTGGTTCTATCACAAGCCACAGGTGGACACGGGGATCGTCGAGGAGCTCAAGATATCGGGCTTGGATCTTGAGAGCGCGGAGAAGCTCCTGGGGAGCGCGAACATAGAATCTGCCGCCCTCAAACGCGTGCTGGGGATGACCCGCTGCCAGCCCCTGGCCCTGAAGATGCTCAGGGACGGGGACCTGGAAGGGATGAAGAAGAACACGATGTTCACGGCCGAAGAGGCAAGGTACTTGCTCTTTCTGAAAGACAAGACGGGTTAATGCCTCACCACTCGACGCCCTCTCTCGGGCTGAGTCCATCAGAGTGAGGATGTTTCTTGCTGTCTATGATCGAGACGTAATCAGCGCACTTGATGAACTCGCGGGGGGCATTCCTGCCGGTCAACACGACCTCGGTGCCCTCGCCGCGGGATCCGAGTATCTTCAGAATCTCGTCAGCCCCGACAAGGCCGAAAGATACAGCAACATTCACCTCGTCCAGGATGAGAATGTCGCAGCCCCCTCCCGCTACTCGCCGCTTCAGATAATCCACCGCCTCTCGCGCGCGGGCCCGGTCGGCCTTTGTCACGCGCTTGGGATTGACGAACTTGCCAGTCCCGAACTGGGCGATCTCGATGTTCTTCAGCCGCTTCGCCGCGATCGCCTCGCCAGTGGTCTCGCCTGTCTTCATGAACTGTATTATGCAGACCCTCAGCCCGTGCCCCGAAGCCCTCATCGCCAGCCCGAAGGCCGCAGTGGTCTTGCCCTTGCCTGGGCCGGTGATGACATGGATCCTGCCCAACTCGTTGATGTCCGTCACCGGACCCTGAGAGGAGTTCACCCAGAAAAAAGATGCTAGTACTGATTCGATTGGCCCGACGAACTATCCCGGTTCGAGTCTTCTGGAAGGGAGAACTCGCGTTCGAGGAAACCTATCTGCTGCGTCTCCAACGTGCGAGGGTCCACCGGCACGAGAAGGAATGAGCCAGTCATGGCAACCTCCTCGTTCGTGAGCTGGACCGCTTTCATCACCGGGCCGAAACCGTTCTCTGTTATCAGGTATTCCAGGCCGTCGAGAAGAACGACCGAGCCAGGATTGGCCTTGATGAAATCCGAGATCGTGCTGTGGATCTTCATGAGCCTCGTGGGCTCGAGGCTGATTACCCCGCCAGTAATCTTGGACGCCTTCGCAATCCACATGATGGGGCAGCCCAAGCCGTACAGCTGTTGGACCCTCGTCGGATGGGTGCGAGATATGACAAGACCTCGCCTGCTCTCGGACAGGAGCTTCTTCAGCACTTCGTAGGCCCGAGCAACCCCTTTGGAGGTGAACAGGTACGAACTCCCGCTCTTGAGAGGCGGCTCCTCTTCACCGTTCATGAATGGACTTACCTCAGGCCCGCCTGAACGGCAAGACCCTCATCCGTGATGTCGATGAGCTGTCGTCCGGTCGTGTGCTTCGTGCCACGCATCTTGAGCACCTCAAGGAACTTGCGTCTGACCTTCTCCTCCTCAGGGTAAGACAGCATGACGACGCCATCGACCATGTACGATTCCTGGCTGTGGGAGATGTCCTCGTAGCTAAGCTCGGCGGTCACCAGCGTGATGCAGTTGAATGCCTTGAGATAGGCGAACAGCTCGTGCATGAACTCCCTGGTCTCGCCCCTCCACTGCAGCATGTCGGTCATGGGCGTGATGGGGTCGATGACGATCCTCAGCGGCTGGTACTGCTCGATCTTCTTCTTGATGATGGTGAGCATGTCGCTGGGATTCTTCATCAGTGTGGGGCCGATGTCGATGAAGTTGACGACGCCCTTCTCGACTAGCTCCTGGCTGTAGAACGAGAACGAGGATAGGAACTTCTGGACCAGCCATTGGGGTTCGGAGATCGCGGTTATGTAGAGCCCTTTCTCCCCCTCCCTGGCTCCGTGGAACAAGCTCTGGACGGCCAAAGTGGTCTTGCCGGTACCGGGCTCGCCCGCGACCAATATCGCCGAAGGGAACGGGAAACCTCCCTGCAGCATCCCGTCTAGACCGGGGATGCCTGTGGTCTTCCTGGTCATCTTACAGCACCTCCGTGTCGATCACGAAAACGCACTTGTCATCTCCCTTCGATACACACTTCCGCTCGTGACAGTACACATCCTTGCCAGTCCGCTCCTCGAATACCTTGGCCAAGATGCCTCTGAGCATGTGGCAAGTGGGAGAATCGGAGTTCGTCCCCTCGATCGAGCTGGCGGCGGTGATGGTGTCGCCTTCGAAGCTTATGTCGGAAACCCATCCTTCCTTGATGATCGCCTCTTTGATTCGGCTAAGGTCAGTGCCCGCACTCCGGATCAATCGATCACCGATTATGCGGCCGCTCCTGTAGAACATGCCGTGGGAAGCGAAGGTCATTACAGTCTCGTACAGTCTTTTGATCTCGACAAGCTCCTCCCTGCGGAGCTTAATAGCTCGCTCTGGTTGCTCCATATGAATCCACCTTGTTCCTCGGGAGTCTGTCTATCTGTAGGTCGGGACTTATACCTTTTGGTCCAGGCGGCGCTGAATGGAATGCTGGCCCTGGAACATATAAATCTACCCCGTGCTTCTACCGATTCCCCGTGATAGAGGTAGAATCAAAGTTCAAATCCCCTGGGAACGAGAAGGTCGAGAAGGCCTTGGCGCACTTGGGGACGAAGAAGGTCGCCACCTTGGATATGGAGGATGTCTACTTCGCACACCCTTCGAGGGACTTCGGCAAGTCGGACGAGGCTCTCAGGTTGAGGAAGGTCGATGGAGCGGCGGAGCTCACCTACAAGGGGCCACGGATGCATTCCGAGTCCGCCAAGGCCCGTGAGGAGGTCACTCTCAAGACTGACAACCCGCTGACCGCACAGCGGATCATCGAAAGGCTGGGGTTCAAGGAATTCTGCATCGTGCGAAAGAGGAGAAGCAGCTTTCTCCTTGACAAGCTGAGGGTGGATGTGGACGACGTGGAGGGTCTGGGGGAGTACGTGGAGCTAGAGGTCCTCACCGAGTCTCCCGAGAGGGCGGAACAGCTCGTAGAACTCGCCAGGAAGGAATTGGCACTTGACAAACTGGAGAAGAGGACTTATCTCGAGCTCTTGATCGAAAGCGGAACTGCGGGGACAAGGCAACGAGAAGCTTGAACGCGAAATCACTGTCGTGGATGAATAATCGTCAGAAGGAGTTTCGGAAAGGGTTTCAATTGCCCTCACAGCTTGTTGATCTTCTCCGTGACAAACTGCTTGATGCTCGGGTCGTCCGGGATAGTTATCGATTTCTTGTACTTCTCGCTCCCATCCGGAAGGAAGTAACCCCTGGACACTGAGATGAACTCGCTGTCCCCTTCGTCGGTTATCGCCTTCTTTCGTGCCACTTCCAAGAAGTTGTTCTTCCCAAAGGGTATCTTCTCGGCGCTCAACGTTTCAAACCGCACTTTCACATCTTTCTCATCATCCATTCGGTTGCCTCCGTAGTTAGGCGTAATACAAAGATTGTGGTGAAATATAAACCTTCGTCGGAGCTTTTCATGCAATCCAGCACCGGACCCTTGGAACTACTCGCGAGTGTACCCCTCGGTTGTCGGAAAAAAGGGTCTGTCACGAAGGATACGGTCCGACGCGTATGGTCCACGTGATTTCTGTTGAGAAGATTGCGCACAAGAGAGGCGCGCGCATTTGCGGCTACTAGCATTGGGAGCATGCAGTACTGCAATAGAGTAATATAGAGAGGACAATGTTTGCGCTGGCCGTGACTGAAGGCTCGCAGCCAGTGCCTGCATCGCCAGCACCGCCATTGCAGGAAAGATGCCATGTCTGCGGCACCATCCTCCCAAATGGCGCAGCGTTCTGTCCGAACTGCGGCTCAGTGAGATCGACCCTTGTCGGCAAGCCGCTGCCCTACGCTTCCCCGAGGATGTGGATGGAACAGCAGTACCGGGGTTCCCGATCGAAGATTTCACTCAGGGTGACCGGGAAGTCCATCTTGGCCATGCTGATGCTAACACTGGTGGCAATGACCAGCCTAATGGTGGTCACTTTGATTTACGGGGTATCGATAGTCGGGCCCGCGATACTTGACGGCACCGGTCACCTTGGACATTATGGCATCTTCATCGTCCTGCCCATCTTCTTGACAATAGCGACGCTGTCAGGCCCACCTCTCTTCGCCTACTACCTCTTCCTCGTATTCGCCATAGTCGCGAGCGTCGCGTGGGTTTTCGCGACAAGCGCGAGAGTGTATATCAGTGAGATGCGAGGCAAGGCGAAATCGCGGGAACACAGCCCTCTGTTCGACACCTTTGGGCTCCTCTGTGCGTCCCTATTCTTCACTTTCGCGACGGTCCTTATCGTGATTCTGCTCCAAGGAGACACAGGAGTAACCCCTTCGACGGGAACCACCGCGGAATCGCTCTTCCTTCTTGCAAATGCAGCAGTGTGGGAGGAGATCGCAGTCCGGGTCCTGCTTTTGGGTATCCCACTCCTTATCGTGACCCTCATCCTCGGGAAGGCCACGAGCAGGCCCCGCAACTACATCCTAGGCGGTGGATTCAAGTTCGGCGCCGTGGAGACCATCCTTGTCGTGGCATCATCGATCATCTTCGGGGTCGCCCACTGGGTCGGAGGATGGCCCGCGTGGAAGATCCCCGACGCGACTGTGGCAGGACTCGCATTCGGATACCTCTTCCTCAAGTATGGCCTGCCGTCTGCCATCCTCCTGCACTTTGCGAATGACTATCTCACCATGCCCTACACTGTCTTCGACTCCAGCACGGGAGGGCTGGGCATATTGACCGGCCTTCTCACGCTCTTCTGGGCGCTCCTTGGGAGCGTGCTCTTTGCCTACTACATCATCCGGGCGATCGAGTTCTTCTCCCACAAGACAATCCCCGATGAGAGGTCGGCGGGAGTGGGAATACCAGGGGTCGATCCCCGTCTGCAAGGGTCCTATCCGCCGCCTTACTCGTACGCTCCGCATCAGCAGGCCCCGACCATGTACCATTCTACGAGTGGTGTGGTCACGCCCGACCCGACCGTCGGCCATGGATACAGCGGCGGCTATGTTTGCCCATCTTGTGGATACACCCAAGCCCGTTGGAATGAGGGTAAGTTCCAATGTCTACGGTGCGGAAAGGTCGCGTAGAATCCTCTCTATCTTCCGCTTGCTACTCACCCCTGGCTCCAAGTCGGTGGATTCGATCACCAGATTGCCATCGTAGGACTTTCTCAGTGTCCCGAGCACCTTCTTGATGTCTGCCGTGCCATCGTCGACTTCGTTATGCTGGTCCCAGGTGCCCTCGTTGTTGTGCAAGTGGACGTTCTTGAACCGCCCGGCGAGCATGAGGAACTCGTCTATTTGTCCAGAGGTGTTGGCATGCCCCATGTCAAAGCATATCCCCAGGCCCGCGCTATCGGCTACCTCCAGAAGCTCGGCTGCAGTCGTGCATGTGCCATTGATGTTCGCAGGCATGTTCTCGACAACGATGGCGACCGAGTTGTCGCGCGCGAAGGTCGCGAGCTCTTTCACGGAATCCTTGGTCTTCTCGAGCGCCTTCGCCTTGTTCAGGAACGCGATTCCTTGGATGAAGCCGGGGTGAACCGTGGCCAGAGGTATCTCCAACTGATGGCACATCAAAATCGTCTGCTTGACCTCGTTCATGGCTGCGCGTCTCATTGGCTCGTGGACGCTCCCGATATTGACATCGCTGATCGGGACGTGTACCTGGAAGCTCATGTCTAGTGATTCCTTTCCGTATCTGATGCCATCCCTGACGAGCTCGAGCCCGTCTTCGCCCTCCGAGAGGATCTCCCATAGCTGGAAGTGTTCCGAGATCCTCTCCAACATGTTCAAGAACGGGACCTGGCAGAAAGTCGGCGACGATATTCCTATCATGTTCTGGTCTCCCGCCTCGCCTCTGGGGCCAACGATTCGATGAGCGCCTGAATGTCCGCGGCCGGCAGAACCACTTCGATGTCCCCGAGGGAGTGGGATTCCTCTGAGAATGATACCTTGCCGACACACGCGACCTGTTTGTTCAACGCAAAGGAGGCTGAACCTTGCTTCTGTCCGCGTCTCAGAACTGCCCGCGCGGCGTCCCGTATCCTCTGCCGCTTGAGTAGATCACAGAAGGTTTCGAGGGAGCGTGAATGAGCGACCATGGGATCCTCGCCTTGGATATCGGCGTCGGGGAAGACATTCGTGATAGCACTAGCGACCTTCTCCCGGTCCTCTGTGGGAAAACATCTCGTCCTAATTGTCACGTCGACCATAGCCATGTACGATATTAGAAAAGATATTTAAAGACGCCCGCGCTAGGATTGGGGGCCCATGAAGAAGAGGATTCTGAGAACCTTCGCCGAGAACGGCATCCTGGCTGATCCTGATGCGGTGGATGCCATTTCACAGTCATCGGATGCGATGAAATGCGTGGATGTCATTCTTCGGGATGAGAATCGACCACTCGTCTTGACGAGATCCGATGTCGACACCTATCTGACCTGCGAGCCTGAGATGGACGCGCCCGCTCGCACTGAACCCGTGATCGAAGAAGGGGACGTCCCTTCGTCAGAACCAGTGAACGACCCCCGGGCCGAGGAGGGCGAGGGCATCAAGATCCTGAAAGACATAACCGGGGACTCCACCTGCGTCGGCAATGTGATAGACTTCGCGAAGCTGTTCAATGACAGGTTCTCCACATTGAAGAAGATCCTTGCCAGGCGCCGGGAACTGTCCGGGTTCGCCCCGATAGCCAAGGCGAAGAAGGTGAAGAGGGACATCAAGTTCATTGGAATAATAAACGACATCCGGACGACCAAGAACGGTCACACGATGATCGACCTTGAGGACGAGGAGGACAAGATACAGGTTCTCCTGATGAAGGGGTCGAAGAGCATCGACACTTTCGTCAATGATGAGGTCGTCGGGGTCGTCGGGTCCTTCAGCAAGGACGGAGAGATAGTCGTCGCGAAGGAGATCGTCCGGCCCGAGGTACCAATCAACAGCGGGATGACGCCCAACGGTTCCGATTCGATCGTAGCGTTCGTTTCCGACATCCATGTGGGAAGCACGGAATTCTTGGGGAAGGAATGGGACAGGTTCATCACCTGGCTCAACAAGGATCCCGTGGCCAAGGATGTGAAGTACATCGTCGTACCGGGCGACTTGGTCGATGGCATCGGCATTTATCCGGATCAGGAGGATGAACTGGTCATAGAGGATGTATACGCGCAATACACGGAGCTCGCGCGTATCATGAAAGGGATCCCTGAGAGAATCAAGATCGTAATGATGCCCGGGAACCATGATGCTGTGCGGCTCGCGGAGCCGCAGCCCGCGCTTCCTGAGTCGATAACCAAGATGTTCGATGCGAGGACCAAGTTCGTGGGAAATCCTTGCTACATGGAGATCGAAGGCAGGACCATCCTCGCCTACCACGGAAGGAGCATGGATGACTTCATCAGCGGCATCCACTCCCTTTCCTACAACGACCCCGCAGAGATCATGAGGGAGATGCTGCGGCGTCGACATATGGCGCCCATCTACGGCGAGCGGACGGCCATCGCTCCCGAGCAGAAGGACTATCTCGTGATCGACCGCGTGCCGAACATCTTCGTGACCGGTCACGTGCACGCGTGCGCGATAGCCGAGTATCGAGGCATTAAGCTTATCAACGCGTCCGCTTGGCAATCCCAGACCTCCTTCCAGAGGATGCATAACCAGATACCCGACCCTGCCAAGGTCCCGATGGTCAATCTGGGGACGGGAGAGGTCTGGGTCGAGGATTTCTCCAGCTGATAGAGAGGAAAGACTTGATAAACGCCGACCGGGATTGCCCGTCGTGGGAGACCTAGACGCGTTCTTCAGGCCGAAGTCCGTGGCAGTCGTTGGCGCGACCCCGACCGCTGGGAAGATCGGCAACATCCTCATCGAGAACCTTTTCAGCGACGGCTACAAGGGCAAGATCTTCTTCGTCAACCCCAACTACCAGGAGATACTCGGGATGCCCTGCTATCCGTCGATCATCGACTGTCCCGCAGCTGTGGACATGGCCGTGATCGTCGTACCTGCGAAGCTCGTTTCTGAGGTCCTCGAGCAGGTTGGCCAGAAGGGCACCAAGGCCGTCACGATCATCTCAGCAGGTTTCTCCGAAGGGGATGCGGAGGGCAAGGAAAGGGAAAGGCAGGTCCTCGAGATCGCGCACAAGTACACGATGAGGATCGTGGGCCCGAACTCCCTGGGCGTGATCTCCCCGCATGCAAGACTCAACGCCTCGTTCGCAAGAGCCTCCCCGCTGAAGGGATCCATCGCGTTCTTTTCTCAGAGCGGCGCATTCTGCACCGCCGCCATCGAGTACTCGATAGGGGAGACGCTCGGGTTCTCGGCATTTGTCAGCTCGGGGAATAAGGCTGACATCGACGATGCCGATCTGGTCAGGTACTTCTCACACGACGAGAGGACAAGCTGCATCGCGGCTTACATGGAGTCAACTAGGAAGGGCCCTCAACTGTTCCAGGCGCTCGATAGGGCGTCCAGGAAGAAGCCCGTCGTGATACTCAAGGCAGGGCGGTCGGCAAAGGGTGCGAAGGCCGCTACTTCCCACACAGGAGCGCTCGCCGGATCGGACTCCGCCTACGACGCGGTCTTCAGGCAGACGGGCGTCTACCGGGCGAAGACGATGTTCGAACTGTTCGACGCGGCGCAGGCGCTCGCGAACCAGCCACCCCTGACAGGAGACGGCGTGGCAATCGTCACAAACGCGGGCGGGATGGGGGTCATCGCAACCGATGCGGCAGACGATGTCGGATTGGTCCTGTCAGAGCTCTCCGATGATACCCTGGAACAGATCGGAAAGGTGGTCCCTCCGACTTGGAGCCGGGGCAACCCGGTCGACATAATCGGAGATGCCGACACAACCAGATACGCCGACGTCCTGAAGGTCGTTGGACAAGCTCCTGAGGTCAAAGGCATCCTGGTCATCGCCGCGAGACAGGCCGCCACGAACCTCTACGAAATCGCGAAATGGATTTCCATCACCGCGAAGCTGAGCGGGAAGCCGACCGTTGCGTGCTTTGCCGGAATAGACGACCCCGAATCTGAGCAGTTCCTCGATTCGAGAGGGATCCCTGTCATGTCTGTGCCCGAGCGGGCCATCACTTCCCTCCGCGCTCTCTCGCTCAGAGGCAAGTACCTGAAGAAGAAGGGACTCGTCGACTGACGCGTCCGGAGGGCTCAGCCGAGCAGGTCGGTCATTATCACCCACAGGCCGATCCCCATGATCACGAGACTGGAGATGAACCCCAGCCAGATCACCTTCGTCAAGAAGACCTTATCCTGCAGGAGCTCTTCCAAGGTCGTCGGGTCACGCTCCGGACGTCTTCTGAGTCTTCTTCTTGATCCGTTTCAATCTGAATATGTTGTCCCGCTCCATCTCGTCCAGGCTGAACCTGATGAAGCGCTCGATCTCCTCGAGCTCCGGAAGGACCCTGAACTCGAGCGCGTTGACCCTCCTCTTGGTCCGGTCGATCTCCTCGAGCAGCTTCTTCATGGTGGTCTCCAGCTCAGCCGCTTTCACAATCGTCTCGACGAGCTTCTCATAGGAATCGGTCGCCTCGTCTATCCTCGGCGATGTGCCTATGATCCCATATCCGCGTTCTGGCAACGGGGCGACTATCTTTGTGGACTTGATGTCCGGGACCACGACGCCCATCAGGTTCCTGCTCCTCAATTGTATCTCCGGGTGCCCGGTGAGGGCGTAGGATGCCGATCGCACGGCGATCGCGCCGTCGACGGCGTTGGCTATGGCAATCCTCTCCTGGGCCTCGAGGTACCTGCGCGCGATGTCCGTCCTCAGGTCCTTGGCCTGGTCGAGTATCTTGAAGAACTCGAGGATGAGGCCGTCCCTCTTCAGCTTGAGTATCCTGTGGCCGTTCTTGGTCAACCTGATCTTCTTGTTGACCTCGAGCAACTCGGACCTGGTTGGCTGTATTTCCCGGACGACCATCTCTTCATCACTTCTTCTTGGCTGATGGGAGGTACTTCTCGATGAGCTTCCTGTCAATCTTGGTCAGCGAGTCGATAGGCAGGGCGGACAGAAGCTCCCAGCCGAGGTCGAGCGTCTGTTCGATCGTCCGGTTGTCGTCCCTTCCCTGTCTCACGAACCGGTCCTCGAACTCGTCCGCGAAGTTGAGGAACTTGGTATCCCTCTCCGAGAGGGCCTCCTTTCCGACGATCGCGACCAGGCCCCTCAGGTCCCTCCCCTCGGCGTAGGCTGCGTACAGTTGGTCTGAGACGGCCCTGTGATCCTCCCTCGTGTGACCAGGCCCTATCCCCTGCCCCATCAACCGGGACAACGAACGCTCGACAGCGATGGGCGGGTAGATGCCCTTCCTCTGCAGGTCCCTGGAGGCCACGATCTGGCCCTCGGTGATGTACCCTGTCAGGTCCGGGATGGGATGAGTGATATCGTCCCCCGGCATGGACAGGATGGGGAACTGGGTGATCGAGCCCTTCTTACCCTTGATCCTCCCGGCACGTTCGTACATGCTCGCGAGGTCCGTGTACATGTATCCGGGGTAGCCCCGTCGCGCCGGCACCTCCTCCCTCGCCGCCCCGATCTGCCTGAGCGCTTCGCAGTAGTTCGTGATATCCGTCAATATCGCCAGCACATGCATCCCAAGGTCGAATGCGAGGTACTCGGCCGTCGTGAGGGCCAATTTCGGCGTAAGCAGCCTTTCGATGGCCGGGTCATCCGCGAGATTGAGGAAGACGACTGCCCGCTTGAGAGCCCCGGTCTTCTCGAAATCCCGCATGAAATACTGGGCCTCCTCGCTCGTGATGCCCATTGCCGCGAAGACCACGGCGAACTCCTCCTTCTTCCCCAGGACCTTCGATTGCCTTGCGATCTGCAGCGCGATCTCGTTGTGCGGAAGACCTGAGCCAGAGAATATCGGGAGCTTCTGGCCCCTGACGAGCGTGTTCATGCCGTCGATGGTCGAGATCCCGGTCTGGATGAACTCCCTCGGATTGTCCCTCGCCCAAGGGTTGATCGCCGCGCCGATGATCTCCAGCCGCTTCTCGGGCACGATCGGAGGACCCTTGTCGAGCGGGTCCCCAGATCCGCTGAGGATCCTGCCCAGCATGTCCTTGGACACGGGCATCTTGAACGTCTCGCCCAAGAACCTCACGCCGGAGGCCGTGTCGATGCCGCCCGTCCCCTCGAACACCTGCACGACCACGATATCCTTCGATGTGTCCAAGACCTGCCCCCGCTTCGTCGTGCCATCGGGCAGCGAGATCGTGACCAGCTCGCCGAAGCCGATCGGCTCTGTCTTCTCGACGAACACGAGCGGCCCTGCGATCTGCGAGATTGTGTGGTACTCCTTCGCCATCTCTCACACCCCCAAAGAAGCAAACTGCTTCTCCATGGCCAGGCTCAACGCCTTGAGGTCCTTGTCGATGGTCTCCTCGAACTTGAGCTTGCCAAGCTCCGACCGGCTCGGGAGTTCAATGACCCGTTCCAGAGGTACCTCGAGAGTGAGAGCCTTCTTCGCCAGGTTGGAGAACTTGCGTATCGCGGACATGTAAGCATACTGCCGCGACAGCGGCGTGTACGTGTCGACCGGGTGGTAGGCGTTCTGCTGTAGGAAGAACTCGCGTATCATCCTCGCGACCTCGAGCGTGAGCCGTTGCTCCTCTGGCAACGCATCGGACCCTACGAGCTGGACTATGTCCTGGAGCTCGGCCTCTCTCTGCAGCGTGTCCATCGCCCATATCCTCAACTTGTCCCAGTCCTCGGCGATGTTCTTCTTGTACCAGTCCTCCAGGGACGATGTATAGAGGCTGTAGGACGTGAGCCAGTTGATTGCGGGGAAGTGCCTCCTCTCCCTGAGCTTGGAGTCCAGCGCCCAGAACACCTTGACTATCCTGAGCGTGTTCTGCGTAACCGGCTCGCTGAAGTCACCTCCGGAAGGAGAGACCGCTCCGATCACGGAGATGGAACCCGTTCCACCGGCTAGCGTTGATACTCGGCCGCACCTCTCATAGAATTCTGACAGTCTCGATGCAAGG
>JBGOXV010000007.1:0-23637 GCA_041479325.1 Thermoplasmata archaeon | reverse complement strand
GGTCGAACCGTAGACCCCCTGCCACCTCCAATCTCTTGGAGACGGCTGTGTGCAGCAGGTCGATGCTGGCATTGACATTCATGTCAATACTCAGGCCGCATTCGCACTCGAACAGAGCGCCCATTCGGGAATCAGATCTCCCACATGTCGGGCACTTTCTGCTGCTGCACATGATCTCATGATCTAGCGCCAGGTGTACTAGGGTTTTCCGACTACATGCAATATCAGGGAGTCCGTCTTCGGCCCATCTCGAGGACATCACCACCCGATTCTTGACAGAACCTCACACAAGGAAGACATAGGAATGATACAACATGAGAGAGGAGAATCGCCCCGGCGGCTCTCTTGATGCGATAGTCGAGATTTCGCGTCCTGAGATTCGGGAAAGAGTATTAGGCTCGACTTGGGTTGTCAAAGATGGGGATCGGTGGAACAATTGGCTGATGCTGACGAAGAGACGACACCTGCGATGATTGAAATCGTTCAAACAAAGAAGGAGAGCGTAACGGCGATAATTGGCACGATACAGCAATTCTTCGAGAACCTCGACCTTGACATAGAGGATTGGAAGATATCTATGGAAGAATTCCGCGATGGCACCCGCATATTCATCCGGTTTCAAGTACTCGTGAAGAAGCGGTGATTCGCTTGGGCCCTGAAGAGAAGAAGAAGAAAGGGAAGAATCCTCCTGCAGAGGAAGACACATCTGAACATGTACTCCTCAATCCCGAGGAATGGAAGGATCCAGAAGAGGTGACAGTCATCAAGGAGTACCACAAGACACCCATTCCCGGAAGCGAGGAGGCCGACGAACTCGACCTCGATGCGTTTGAGAAGAATTGGGATGCCAAAGGGAAGGGGCAAACCGCTAGTGAGTACCATAAGAAGGACGCGCCATTTATGGATGGGGAGTCAGAGCAGGAAGGTCCTCAATCCCGCGAGAGGATCCGCTCGAAGAAGGCACCTGGGGAGGAGCTCCGTCCGCGAAAGGAGTTCACCCTGGCTACCGGCCCCAAAGCGGGCGAGAAAGAGGCCTACGCTGAAAAGATCAAGGAGAAGGTCACTGAAACGACCGGGTCGGTCAGGGAAGAGCTCACAAAGGCGACCGATACGCTTACCGGCCGATCGCTCGGCAAGGCACCGAAAACCCGGAGTGTCATAGACATCTCCACCCTCGAAGTGCTTGGTTATACTGTCTTCCGGGCGATGTTCGGCCAGGGCGTCCGGGTACCATTGAAGATCGAAGGCTCAATGGATATGGATATCGCGGTGAAGGACACCAATGTAATCATCAACACGAACGATGTCACATTCGAGCCGCCGGTACTGCAGATATGGCATTTCATCTTCGCCTATAAAGGCAGGCCAGTTATCGAATACGGCCGCGGGGTCACGCGTGTCAAGGTCCACTACTATAACGCGTTCGTAATGCTTCTGGCGATGTGGTGGGGCGGCAAGAAGAAGAGGAAAGCAAAGGAGAAAGCCAGCAGAGCCAGAGACAAGGAACTGCTTGCCCGCTCCGTTGAAGGAAACGAGAAACACGAAGAAAAGGGAAGAATGGGTGGAGATCAGTGACTGCAATACCTGCCGTGATTCCCGGTTACGAGACCCACCGTGCCTTCTTCCGTGAGGCCCTGCAGAGCATCCGCAAGATAATGGCTGAGGAGTACGGAATGACGCAGGTTTCCATCCGGCCCGCTGATTCGGGTTCCGCCAGACTCTCCATTCCAATAAAGATCACAGGTCTGAACAAGAAGGGAGAAAAGGTTCGCTACTTCGGCAAGATCCTCGGCAGCAGTGACGACTTATCTGCCCGCTCCTTCCAGTTCTTCAAGAACGTCTATCTAGAAATGAATGCCCAGGTCCCCATATTCGAGACTTATGCGACGACAGAAGACATGGCCCGAGATCAGTTCTTGATGATGAGAGCCATCTACGACTTCGGAATACCGACGCCAAAGCCCTATGGTTATCATTTCATAAGTGGTAATCTGTGGTTGATCGTGATGGAATTCATCGATGCGAAACCTATCTCTGAATTCGAGAAGCTATTTCCTGAGCAGATTGACACGGTCTTCCAATACCTGAGGAAGCTGCATGGTAACAAGATCTATCATGGAGATCTCAAGCCCGACAACGTCATGATTGGGGAGAGGATCTACATCCTCGACATTGGCTACCTGCGAAAGAATGCCTCCGCCGCTAAGAAACAGGCCTATGATCTCGCCTGCTTGCTCTGCTCATTCCTGGGGTTTCTATTAGTCGGAGAGATCGTCCGGATAGCCCGGCAGCACTATTCTTCCAAGGACCTCAAAGGGGCCATGATGTACGTTCAGCTGATTCAGAAGCGACCAGATATTCATTTCACTGATGAAACAAAGGAAGAGCTGCTCGTTCGCCTGTTTGATTGATGACTCATAGTGTCCAGAAGATACGATGAACAACCATTCGTCATGTGTAGCCTCTAGAACGTGATATTGGATATCATTGTCAGTTCCGTGGTCGGTGAAATCTAATTGACGAACACCATGAGGCAGAAGGTCAATGTCATCGACTTGGACAAGACCTTGCTCCCATATGATTCACTGACTCGATATGCCCTGCGTTTCATGTTTGGGTGGCGAAATCTTGTGCCCTTCATATGTTACTCCTTGCTGCGAGTAACAGGGATCATGCCCAGAGACAAGTACCTCAAGAAGATCTGGGTTCGTGCGAGAAAGGTAGATGACTATGCAAATAGAGTGAGAAGATTCAGTGACTCACTATACCAAGACATCAACCCATCCATACTCAATTTCGTCCTGGAGAACACTGAGGAGTCAACCACCAACATTCTGTGTACAGCATCACCCGAAGACTATGTCCAACACCTCAGCGAGAGGCTCAGTTGGAAGCACATGTGCAGCACACTCGATGATACCGGTGGTTCATTTCTCCATATGTTTGGAGAACACAAGATAGCAGCCCTACAACGGCACTACCCATCTGAGGAGTACGACTATCATCTAGCGATATCAGATGGCAGGAGCGATTTGACACTCTTGAAATTGTTTGAGATCCCGTATGTTGCACGAAACGGGAAAATCACAAAACCGCTCAGTGCATCTGCGCAGAAGACGAACCGATGAGAAAATGCGGATGCACCGTCTGTATGATGTACAGATCAGTCGGGCCGAGAAGAGAATATTGTGTGTGTTCACTTCTTCGGCGCATGCTTCATCAGGCCCACAGCATGAAGCTCCACCCGTAGGCCTTCTTTCGTATCTTCAACGGAGAACTTCCACTGCTCCAACTCCGCATTCTTATCCTTGAACCATTTCTTCAGCTCGTTGCTCTTCGCCGTCAGGTCGTTTCCCAAACTCTTGTCCACCATGTTAGAATCCTCCGTTCACTGAAGGTCGCACTAGGATGCCGAGCAGTTCCCCTATGTATATAGATTGTCCCTTTATCGGAGTGCTGGATACGATTGATTCACTATCCTGGATGAAGAATCCAAATGCGAGAATTCCTTCCGCTTCTGAAACAAATAATATAACACATAGTCATTACAACAGGATGCATCAATTCGAGATTCAGGGTCGACAGAATACCTATAACTGAATGCTTTGCATTCTCAGGGGGCGTGAATCGGTTGTCTGCTAAGGAATCCCGTTCTGGTGGGGGAAAGAAAGAAAAAGGACCGGTTGTGGATAAATCCACGGTTTTGATAGATGAAGAGATAGAGAGCATATCGAACCGGATCATCGCAGAGGTTGAAACAGCGAGCTCCAAGGACATATCAGAGGCAAAGTACGCAAAGAAGATACTGCAATTGTCTGATCTTCATTACACAACGAAGCTATTGCGGGAGATCGAAAGCGCTTCATCTGGATCAGGAGCTACAATGGAAAAGAAAGCTTTGATCAAAGCCCTGCTGCTTTCGACTTGGATGCAGAGACTGTATTTCATTATCCGAACCGCTCTTATGTCACTCATCGGTTCGGTGATAACATTTGCCTATATCTCGTACTTTGGTGTAATTGACATCTACTTGGGATTCCTCCTCGGTGCCATAATATTCATATTGGGACTGATCATCACGCGATTCTTCGATGCGCAGATCATCAAGGCGACAAAGAGCGTCATACGAAGATTGAGCATGCACAAAGCGCTAAGGGATTTCATCATGAATCATTTCTGAATGACCGCTACAAGAGGGTTCAAGTGAAGAACGAAAATCGTGAATGTCATGTTCCCCACAAGACCGAGAGCGACCTCATTCAGTTGTCTGGCACGATCATGCCCGGGGAGCTGACTAAGTGATGAAGGGGGGTACATGAACGGGGAAGACTGTGCGACCGGTGACATACCGCAAGGTGCCATGAAGTATCTCAGGTATCTTCCCACAATAGCGAATTGGATCAAGACGGACAAACATATATCGAAATTCGAGATGGGGCTTTTCAAGATGCTCTTCTCTGAGCCCTATAGAATGCTCAAGAACGAGACTTACGAGGAGATAAGAGACGTCATCACCCCTTACAAGGACGACCCTAGATTCGGGAAGTATGTACGTATTGCGTTGTCGTCCAAAGGTGAGGCTTGGCTAAGGTACGCCATCGAACTGATTCATGAATCCTAGACGCATGGTATCCAGGCGTCTTCTTGTCTGCTCCTACTGCGGGGCCAAAAGGTATTAAATAGCCCGGTATGTTCGAGGAGCGACATGGCCAAGAAGCGCAGGAAGTCGGACAAAGAGCCGGAGGAGGAGTACGAGTTCAGGCCTCCGGAGTTCGACGAGAAGGACTTCATCCGGAAGGAGCTCGCCGAGACCCGCAGCGTCGTCTTCACCGTTCTGTATGCCGTCGTCCTGGGGGTCGTCGCAGGGCTCCTGTCGGCCGCGGACACGACATTCATGGGTCCCGCGTTCCTGATCGCCATCGCCGGCATGATCTCGCTCCCTTGGGTCTATCCGATATTCAAGATCGACTCGAAGGCTTTCCAGAAGCGCAACTGGCTAGGCAACATAGGGACATTCTTCTTCACGTTCCTGGCTATATGGATTCTACTGCTGAACCAGCCGTTCGCCGACTTCGCCAAGCCCGACATCTCGGACGTGACCGTCTGGGTGGATAGGCCGGGCAACGCCACCGCGAGCAACATCACCGCCATCGACTACAAGTTCTCCAACACGGCCGGGGTGTACCAGTGGACCGCGAGGTACGGCGAGAAGCTGAACCAGACGATACATGCCAACGAGAACTACCATCTGAACATTACAGCCAAGGTGGCGGACAACCACGGACTGAGGTATGCACAGATATCGGTCAACAATGCAGACTACACGTCCATGACCTTCGAAGGAAAGAACAGATGGGGATTCAAGATGAACGCGACCTCACTCACGGGTGGGCTGAGCATCAGGATGAGCGCCCAGGACGAGTCTGGGAACCAACAGGTTCTGATCATAAGCTCCACCATACCCGTCGCGCCGTAACGCGTCGCCCAGCCGTCATCTCTGCCAAGGCATACGGTTGTCGAAGTGGTTCGTCAGGGCGCCGAGGTGCTCCTTCACGAGCAGCAGGTCATCGCTCTCGACCTCCAGGTCCTTCAGCTTCTTGACGTCCTTCCCGAGGGGTATCTCCTTCAGCTTCGCCTTCAAGAGCTCGTCGCCCCGGGTCCACTGGCGCCGGGTCATCACCCACCACCTGCTGTCCTCGACGTACGGAGCAGAGACCCCGTTGTGGTCCCACTTGGCGAGGAACTCCCCCACGTTCTCCGACTTGACCGGCGGCCCCCTGTGCTTCCTCTCCTTCGGCAGCTCCATCGCGGTCAGCTCGACAAGGAGGTGCGTCATGTCATCGACGAGTATCGAGGTCTTCTCCACCTCGAAGTCCGCGCGCTCGAGCAGAGCGGACATTGCGGTCAATGACTTCCTCAGCTGCGGGTAGATGACATCGTCTATCAGCCCAAGCTTCGGGAATGTGACGGAGATGAGGTTGCTGATCCTCTTTCCAGCCACCTCCTTGACCTTGCCCGGGGTCCAGGCCTTCCTCTCGGACGGGAAGAAGAACTTGATGTCCGGCTTCGCAAGGTACTCCCTGCTCGCCATGATCAGCCTGAGCAGGGTCTCGTGCGACACCGCCGACGCGACGTTCCTCGTCGTGTCGACCGGGTCTATGAATGTGAGGGGCTCGTCGAACTTCCCTCCGAACTCCTCGTGCCCGGGGATGTCGATGTGCTCCCCGACCTTCCAGCCCGAGGACACCTCCAGGGTCTTCCTGAACGAGCCGAACCGGATGATCAGCAGCTCGCACAGGTACCCGGAGAACCCCCGGACCTTCGCCTCGGCCCCGTAGCACTCGACGCCTTTCATGAACCGCTTCAGGAGCCGGACCTGGTCCGCCATCCCCTTCTTCAGGTTCTTCTTCACGAACTCCGTGTGGAAGGGTGTCCGGTCCACGGCGCTGAGCTTGCTCCTGGTGTCCCTGATCTTGAAACAGGGGACGAGGTCGATCTGGAAACCGCCGTACATCCCCCTGACGTACGGATGCTGGGCCCAGTACTCCTTGCCGTCCACGACCCTCTTCCCGATCTCGAGTCCCAGCCTCTTCAGGTCCTCGAGCGGGGTGCTGGACGGGAACAGCATGAACAGGTCCACATCTGGGTCCTTCAGGTGGGTCCCCTTGGCAACCGAGCCGACGAGCATCGTCTCGATGTGCGCGTCGAGCTTCCGGGCCTCGACCAGCACCTTCTTGGACAGCTCCTCGACAACTGCCATCACTTTCCTGTCCTGCGCCGGGGTCGGCTTGACAAGCCTCAGTACGTCGTTCTCTAGCGTCATCATTCTCACATCGAGATTATTCCCGAGGATAATAAAACAGATTGGGGCGATTCAGAACCGGGTTCAAGAAAAGTGAAAACGGAAGGTGTCTGAAAGGTCGGTGTGGTGGGGATTGTTAGAAATCATAACGCTTTGGAGGAAAGTTGAGCCACCGACCTGAGACACCAAACCAAACCTACCAACTTAAGCTATATATCGGTTTCCCGGCAACAATCCAGCACGAACTCCTGGGTGCATCTACCAACGGGCAGGTTAAGTCCCGTGGCGGACCAATTCGGAGTAGAACTTCGAGGAGTGTATCGACTCCTCGAGGTCCTCCACGAACACCTCGTCCGTTGTCGATACTGACAGCAGCTCGGTACGGCTCCCGCCTACCCACAGGACGATTAACATCTTGTCATTCGAATTAAATTCTGCGAATCCGAAGTCTGCAGCGGGGGACCACGAGGTTCTCTTGAGCTTCATCCGACACGCCCTCCCAACGGCATCAAGCAACGGTGTGAGCTCGGTCGGCGCGTGCTCGGTCCTCATCAAGGCGACACTCTTCTGATGCGCTTTGATGTGCTCCTTGATCCGGTCCAACTCTTCCTTCGTCAGCTCGACCGCGCTCATCAAGGACTCTAACCTCCCGCAGCTTAGATAATCATTTTGACGGAGTCGGCTCCCTCCGCTCTCCATATCAGGACCGTCCATGAATATCTTGGGAGGACTCCCGCCTTGTCCTCCGTTCTTATGGGTCTACCCCTACCCCGTACTGCAGGTACCGTGATATGATGTAGCTGCGGCACTTGGTTAGGCGATGGCACACGTGCCACTCATTAGTACTGAGCCAAGAACTTGATTCTTCTCTGTCTCTAAACGGTTGAGATCATTTGCGCACTTGTTCTGGTGAAAGGAGGAAGGACATATGGAAAAGGAGTTTAGCGTGAAATTAGGGAACAGCCCAGGAGAGCTGGCGCGAGTGACAGAGGGTCTGCAGAAGGACGGCGTGAACATACGCACGATCGCGATAGAGCCTTATGCCCAGGTCGTGAGGATCATCGCCTCTGACCCCGAGAAGGCCAGACAGAGCCTCAACAAATCAGATATGATGTTCTCCGAGAGGAACCTGTTTGTTGTCAAGCTCGAGGACGGACCTGGAGAGATGGCCCGAGTCTCAAGAGCCCTCGCCAAGGAAGGCGTCAACATCGATGCCGCGTACATGATCGACAAGGACTCGAAGCATGTGCACATGGCCCTGGCGGTCAGCGACGAGGACAAGGCAAGGAAGATCCTGAAGCTGTAATCAGGACCGCCAACATGCCACCAAAACCCCTTTCCACAATTCTGTGACCTTCCAGGCCTTTGAGCAGTTCGGGTTCACGCACGGCTCCACTCGAACCGATGCTTCCACTGCAGGCAGTGCTAGAATCTTTATTATGCCGCAGGGTAATGTAGACGCAGTCGGGATGCAAGGGGATGGGGACACATGTGCAGTGACAAGGATTGCCGTATTTTCAGGGGAACTATAATCGCCTGTGATGCATGCGAGAGGAACGCCAACGTCACGAACCAGATGCCTCCAGGCCTTTCCGAAGGCGGAGCACCTCAGCAACCGAACAACTGATCACTTCTCGGGCTTCGGCTTCATTCTGTTCGAGACAGCAATGTCATCCTTCTTGAGATCGAGAGTCATGAAGTCCATCGCGGCGACGGTCTTCACGCCCGACCTCTCTTCGATCCACTTCGCCTGGGTCTCCGGGTTCTCCTGGATCACCCGCATTCCGAAGTGCGTTATCACCGCCATCTCCGGCTTGCACTTCTCGATGAGGTATCCGGCGTCCTCGGTGCTCAGGTGGTGAGGTATCCTCTGCCCGAGGGGGCGCGTGACCGAGGCGATCATCAACCGGCAGTGCTTGTGCGCCTTGATGACCTGCTCCGTGAGCTGCGTGTCAGCCACGTAGGAGATCATCCCGCTTGTGGTCTGTATCCTGAACCCGACCGCGCTGGTGTCCGAGTGGGCAGAAGGCGTCGATTGGAACTCGAGGGGCTTGAGCGAGTACTTGGTGAAGGGCTCCATGACCTTGACGACCTTGGGTTTGGACAGATGGTATTTCGAGATCGCGGGACCGAAGTCGCCATTCCCCTCGATCACGCTCACGCTCCCGAGGAGGACGCCCTGCTTCCTGGTGCCCCCCTCCGTCATCGCCTCGATTAATATCTCAGCATCCATATAATGGTCTGGGTGGCAGTGCGATATCACAATTGCGTCCGTCTTGAGCGAGTCGATCCCGACTGAACGCATCCGGACCAGCGCACCCGGGCCCGGGTCGATGTGCACGTTCTTCCCGTCCTCGAGGTAGATGCCGCCCGTCGCCCTCGCTTGATAGATGGTCGCGAACCGGCCCCCTCCAGTGCCCAGGAAAGTCAGCAATGTCATGGTTTCCAAACCTTAATGACCAGGCCCTTTAATATCGTTCCCACTTGCGGGAGGAGCACTGACTTGAGCATACTCATCAAGGGCGGCCTTGTTGTAACGCAGAACTGGAAGCGGGAGGTGCTCAAGGGCGATGTCCTGATCGAGGGCAACAGGATCACGGCCGTCGGTCACGCGAAGGCGAAGCCCGACGAGGTCATCGACGCCACGGGCTGCGTCGTCATGCCGGGTCTGATCAACTGCCATACCCATGTAGCGATGGCGATAATGAGGAGCGTCGCGGACGATGTGAAACTCGACAAGTTCCTCGACAAGACCTTCGCCATGGACGCCAAGCGCACCCCTGAGGATGTCGGCATAGGCGCGACGCTCGGGTGTCTCGAGATGGCTAGGACAGGGACCACGACCTTCGTTGACATGTACTATGACGAGGATGTCATCGCAAAGAGCACGGAACAGGTGGGGCTCAGGGGATACCTGGGGTGGACAGTGCTCGACGAGAAGTTCACAACGCAGAAGGGGAAGCCGGTGAACAACTGCGAGAACTTCATCAGGGCTCACAAGAACAAGGAGCTCATCAAACCCATAGTGTGCCTGCAGGGAGTCTATGTCTGCTCCGATGAGACGCTCATGGAGGCGAAGGAGCTCGCCCAAAGGGAGAAGACCTTCTGCCACTACCACCTCTCCGAGACGAGGTTCGAGGTCTACGAGTACCAGAAGCAGAAGGGAAAGAGGCCCGCCGAGCATCTTGCCGACCTCGGGTTCTTCTCCAAGGGCGACGTGGCTGCGCATTGCGTCTGGCTCACAATCAACGAGATCAGGGAGCTCGCGAAGGCGGGCGTGGGCGTCGCTCACTGTCCCACGTCGAACATGAAGCTCGCAAGCGGGGGCGTCGCTCCGCTGCCCGAGATGCTCACTGAGAACGTAGGGGTGGGCCTGGGAACAGACGGTTGTTCGACGAACAACTCTCTCGACATGTTCCTCGAGATGAAGTTCGCATCGCTGATGCACAAGGCCCACAGGTGGGACGCGGCCGTCCTGCCTGCGCAGAAATGCCTCGACATGGCGACCGTCGACGCGGCCAAGTGCATCGGGGCGGAGAAGGAGCTCGGCTCCATAGAACCCGGCAAGAAGGCTGACATCGTGATCATCGAAGCTTCGGTCGCCCCCATGGTTCCGACCACGCCGGGCAACGTCGTGGCCAACCTGGTCTACGCGAGCCCGAGTCATTCCATCCGGGACTTGGTCGTGGACGGGAAGTTCGTGATGAGGGGCAAGAGGATCGTCACGATCGACGAAGAGAAGTTCCTGCCAAAGGCCGAAGCCGCGGCAGAGAAACTGGTCAATTCTGCCAAGTGACCTTGAGAAAGGTTGCCGAAAGGGTTTGACAAAGTGGTTTCAGAGAGCTGACAGCATCAGTCGTTGGCCTGGCGCTTCTCGAGCATCTCCTGCTCCCTCTTGGCGGCGGCGGTCTTCCTGACTATCTGCTCGACCTCCTCTGCCTCCTTCTTCTCGTCCGCTGCGGTCGCCTCGAGCGCCTTCAGCTCCTGGTGCAGCTCGTCAGGCGTCGGGATCGGGCCCAGTATGTCATCAGCCCTGCCGACTGCCCTCTCGATATCCTTGACATCGATGACTTCCCTCTGCGGGGTCTGTCTCCCGATGCCGAGATACTGCGAAGCGCCCTCGACGAGCTTCGTGAGCTCGAACGGGAAGATGATCTTGGTTGCCTGGCCGTTGCCCAGGGATTTCAAGGTCTCCAAAGACAGGACAGTCAGGGCCTTCGAGTCCAATGGGCTGGCACCGACTGACAGTATCCTAAGCTTCTGGGCGTCACCCTGGCTTCTGAGTATGATGGCGAGCCTCTCACCCTCGGCCTCCAGTATCTTGGCCTGCCTCAAACCCTCGGCCTGAAGGATCCTGGACCTCTTCTCACCCTCAGCGTTCAGGATCGCGGACCTCCGTTGGCCATCCGCCTTCAGGATCGCCGCTCTCCTCAGCCTCTCCGCGGACGTCTGCTCCTCCATCGCGTCCTTGACCTTGCCCGCGGGGTCGACCTCCCTGATCTCGACGCCCTCGACTTTGACGCCCCACTTGTCTGTGGCCTCGTCGAGCACATCTCTCAGGTGCAGGTTTATCCTCTGCCTGTTGGACAGTATCTCATCGAGCTCCATGTCCCCGACGAGCGACCTCAGGGTCGTCTGGGCGAGGTATATCGTCGCGGTCCTGTAGTTCGTGACCTGGAAGAACGCCTTCTGCGGGTCGATGACCTTGATGTAGATGATGGCGTCGATGTTCGTTGGTGAGTTGTCCTTTGTGATGACCTCTTGCCTGGGGACCTCAAGCACCTGTGTCCTCAGGTCGATCATTATGACGCTGTTGACCAATGGTGTGACGAAGTTGAAACCCTGGTTCAGAACGCGCATGTACCGCCCGAGCCGCATGTATATGCCCTGCTCGTACGGTCTGACGATCTTGATTCCGCTGCTCATGACCGCCAAGACGACTATGACGATCAACAACACAAACCCGATTATTAGGCTAATATCGACGGCCATTTCCAATTCCCCCCTATGTTACCTACTATCCTGAAACTGCACGAATCAGCTCTTGCTCTCCTTGATCTCCTCTACCGTGACGTGGACGCCCTCGCTGGCGACGACTATGACCTGAGTCCCTGCAGGTATAGGTTTCGCCGAAGTCGCGCTCCACGTGTCGTGCTCTATCCTGACTTTCCCCTTGAGAGTGTCCGGCCGCGTTTCGGTGACAACGACTCCCTTCATGCCCACCAATGAGGTCGCGACGGTAGTCTCCGGCGGCGCCGGCGGTGCGAGCTTCTGATAGAGCCTGATTGAGACGTATGTCATGGGCACTGCTATGATCAAAGCGATGATCGGCGAGTACCATTGGAGGAGAATCCCGGGAGCGACGAGGCCTATGCCTCCGAGGACGATGAGGACCGTCGCAGGGACCAGAATGAATGAGCCAGGCGCTGACACCTCGGCCAAAAGCATGAGCACGCCGATTATGAGAAGGGCCAAACCTAGCTGCGTTCCAGTGATATCCATGGTTCACGCAACAGGGTCGTCATTATATATGTATTGCCTCGGAAGACCGCGTGGACTGGACTGAGATGGAAGACGAAAAAGACAAGAAAAAACAATGAAAAGAGTGTGACCTACCGCAGACGCAGCCTTGCAACGTGATAGCACCAAAGGCCGTACTTCCTCAGCGCCTCGTTGGTGCTGTTCACTGTCACCCTTTCTGGTTCCGTTCTGTAGCGCAGGACGTCATCGATCGGATAGCCCACATAATCGGACAGCTTGACGAGCTTCTCGAACGGGAACGGCTGCTCCCCAACCAAGATCTGCCGGATGCTCCATCCCGGGTGGATTCGAGAACGATAGCCCAGCTCCCTCGCAAGTCGGTTTATTGAGCCAGCCTTCTCGATCCCGCTCTTTATGATCTCCACTCGGAATGCCGATGCTAGCCAAACCCTCTTGTCCGTAAAGAAGGCCCTGGAGGGTCTGCCAAATGACATACTGTCCGGAGTCATTGTAGAACGTTGATTAGGAATCGACGATATATATTATGTGGTACTCGACGCACCATTTGGCAGGGTACCTACCACCCACAAGTTCTAGTATGGGCGCGATGCCGCTGAGCGGAAGAAATGTTATCAGTCTCGACTGCATCCCGAGGACGAGGTGCATCGCTTGTCGACCGCCCGCGGGACCGTGAGCTTGAGGACCTCCGCGAAGGATGATGTCATCGAGATGACCGGTAAAGTGCAGGATATCGTCTCGAAATCCGGGATAGAAAACGGATTGGTGTGCATATTCGTGGCGGGGTCGACTGCGGCCGTCACCACGGTCGAGTTCGAACCGGGGCTCGTCAAGGACCTGCATGAGGCGATGGACCGGCTGTACCCGAAAGGCATCGACTACGATCACCACAAGAGGTGGGGGGACGGGAACGGCCACTCGCATGTCCGAGCATCCCTCGTCGGGCCGTCGCTGACCGTTCCGATAGTTGATGGGAGACTGCTGCTCGGCACCTGGCAACAGATCGTGCTCCTGGAATTCGATAACAAGCCAAGGTCGAGAGAAGTGGCCGTCCAGATAGTGGGCGACGAGTGATCGACCACCTTTCGATGGCGGCAATCTAATTATAGTGTGAGCCGTTGGCCCGAGCAGGATGCAAATCGACGGCATGTTTCTAGGCGGAGGCAACGAAGTCGGCAGACTGGGGGTGCTGCTCCAGGTCGACGGCTCCAAGATCCTGTTCGACTACGGGATGACGGCTTCCGATCCTCCGAAGTACCCGATGCCCTGCCCTCCCATCGACATGATGTTCCTGACGCATTCGCACCTGGACCACTCAGGGATGATTCCCTGGCTGACCTCGAGGTTCGACATACCGATAATCTCCACGGCCGTCTCGAGGGAGGTCGGCCTGCTGCTGATGCAAGACAGCGTCAAGATAGCCGAAGCGGAAGGATACCCGCAGCCCTACAACTCCAACGACGTCAGGGTGGCAGGGCACAGGTTCGACGAGATCCGGTTCGGAGACACTGTGCCCGTTGGGAAGTTGCGCATAGCCACCCACTCAGCGGGACACATACCCGGCGCAACGATGTACGAGATGCAGGGCAAGAGGTCGACGCTCATCACTGGCGACATTCACACGATGGACACTAGGCTCGTCATGGGCGCGAAACCGGTCGAGTGCGACAACCTCATCATGGAATCGACCTACTCAGGCAGGAACCACCCGCAGAGGCTCAAGGTCGAGTACAATTTCATAAAGAAGATCGAGGAGATCACGAACAGGGGTGGGACCGTCGTGATACCCTCCTTCGCTGTGGGGAGGACGCAGGAGATACTCCTCCTCCTCAGGGACAGCGGGCTCGAGTTCTGGCTGGACGGGATGGGCAAGACGGTCAACAAGATATACCTCAGGTACCCCGAGTACGTCCGCTCCGGCAAGAGGCTCCGGCAGGCGATACTCCGCACGCACGAGGTCAGGAACATGCACGCCCGCACGCGCGCGATGGGCGGCGACGTCATAGTCACCACCAGCGGGATGCTCGACGGCGGGCCCGTGCTGAGCTACATTGACAACATCCGTAACGATCCCAAGAGCGCCATCCTGCTAACGGGCTACCAGGTCGAGGGGAGCAACGGCAGCAAGCTCCTGGAGACCGGCATGCTGGAATTCCAGGGAGTGAACGAAAGGGTGAACTGCGAGGTCATGAAGTTTGACTTCTCGGCACATGCCGGGCACGACGAGCTGATCGCGTTCGCCAAGGGATGCTCTCCGCAGAAGATCGTGCTAATGCACGGGGACAACAGGGAGATACTCGCCGGCGACCTAAGATCCCAGGGGTTCGAGGTCCTGCTACCGATGAACGGCGAGAAATGGACTCTCTAGACGCCATGTCGCTGCGAAAACTTAGTTAAGCCTCCAAGCTTTCTGCATATCGATGAAGTCTAGGATACGCGAGTTCCTGAAGGAAGACATCGGCTCTGGGGACATTACCTCGGAGCTTGTCGTGCCTGCCGACGCGAGGGCGGAGGCGCACATCATATGCAAGGCCGACTGCGTCCTCGCAGGCCTTTCGGAGGCTTCCGAACTGTTCGCCGAGCTCGGAGCTGAGGTCCTGAAGAGCAAGACGGACGGCAACCCCGCGAAGAAGGGCGAGGTCGTCATGGAAATCAGGGGGACGGCAAGGCAGATCCTAGCCGGGGAGAGGCTCGCCCTCAACTTCATCATGCGCATGAGCGGGATCGCGACCTTGACTCATGACCTAGTCCACAAGTGCTGGGTTGTGAACCCGAAGGTCAGGGTAGCGGCTACTCGGAAGACCACGCCCGGTTTCCGGGAGTTCGAGAAAAGGGCCGTGCTCCTCGGAGGAGGCGATCCGCACCGGTACGGACTCTACGATGCCATCCTCATCAAGGACAACCATATCAGGATTGCTGGAGGCGTGGTCGAGGCCCTTAAGCGGGCAAGGAAAGGGAGCTTCACCAAGAAGGTGGAGATTGAGGTCGAGTCCAGGGAGGACGCGCTGCTCGCCCTGGACAACGAGGCGGACATCATCATGCTTGACAACTTCCGACCGGCGGAGTTCACGAAGCTCTCGGAGGAACTCAGAAAGAAGAGGCCGGACATTCTGATCGAGGCCTCCGGAGGGATAACCCCTGACAACGTGGTCGAGTACGCGAAAGGGGCTGACATAATCTCGCTAGGATGGCTCACACACTCGGCAAAGTCGATCGATTTCTCAATGGATGTCGAGAAAGCCTAGCGGAATCTGCAGAGATGAGGCGCAAATTTTGATAACCCCGGGCACCTAGAGGTGAAGCGATGTTCAAGGGAGAGAAGTGCGAGATCTGCGGGAAGCCTGCCACTCACTACCTGTTCGCGTCGTTCGTGTGCGACGACGAGGAGTGCATTCAGAAGGCGAGGGAACGAAGGGGAGGACCTGGCGGTCATCAGAAGAAGAAGATGCTCGACTTGAGTCGCCCCAAGGAATGAACGCCCTCGGGAACAGTGATTCCCGCTCCATTATTTTATACCCCATTTCCCATTTCCCAAGGGGGGAATTGTATGGACGTGGTGGAATCGCGCGGGTTGTTATTGTATCTTCTGAAGAGGGTTCTATCCCTATTGCTGGTCGTGCTGCTGGTGGCATCCGCTGTCTTCGCAGCATTCTTCCTGCAGCAGGATCCCGAGCGTACATTGCTGCCAAAGGGAGCGTCGCCTGAGCTGATACAACATCTGAGGTCCGATCTCAAGTTGAATGAACCGATTCCAGCGCAGTACGTGAACTTCATGGCAAAGACCCTCAGCGGGAAGTTCTTCCTGAGCCAGTCGCTCTGGCGCGGCACCTCGATTGGTGACCGGATATACACACCAGTGACAAAGACCCTGATGTTGTTCGGACCAGTTCTCGTCTTGGGACTTCTATTTGGAATTGTCCTCGGAAGCTTCTTCTCTGGAATCAGAGAGCGGAGGCTGACTTCGAGAACGGCCAGATTGGTTTGCTTGGGTGCTGCGTCTGTGCCAGTCATGTCTGCAGGGCTTTGGGTCCTCTACCTCCTGGCGCATCAGACATCCATTCCCATCTCGCGCAGCATAGTCCCTCCATTGATGACGTCATTGCCAATCGCGGTTGGGACCTACATTCTCATTATGAAGGGCAAGGAGAGGCACTTCACTTCTGCGACGACGGACGTCAGGCAGCCTATCCCGGCTAGCTCGATAACGAAACTGTATGTCGCGTGGGTGATGGTCATCGTCCTGATCGCGGAAATGATATTCTCCTACGGCGGCCTCGGTCTGATCACTTGGAGCTCGTTAATCCAAAGAGACGGCACGGCGCTGATGGCGTGCTTGTTCCTTATCGCCGTCATCATAGCGTCCACCAACTTCCTGCTGGACATCGTCTCTCCATTCGTCAAATCATGGTTCTCTGACATGAGGAAGCGTTCGCAAATGAATCCCCTGCGAGTCGTAACTGAATCAGCACCACCTGCCGCGGAAGCGGCGAAAGTCAGCGGGGGCAGGATGTTGGTCGTGGTGGCTAGGGACTACTTGAAGAGACCTTTGGGAATCGTGGCCTTGATAATCATCCTGGCCCTCCTGACCATGGCGGCGGCAGCTCCTTTGCTCGCCACAGTCCAGAATCCGGACAGTATTGACAAGATGGAGCCTAACGATTTCCAGACTGGTTTGAGAAACCCTTTGCCTCCGAGCCTGGACAAATCTCCAAACACAGGATTCATCCATCCGTTGGGAACCGACAACAGAGGGAGAGACGTCTATAGCGAACTGCTATACGGAGCTCGGGCTCCCCTGATTGTGGCCGCGATCCTCGTCGTCATCGCGGTGGCGATAGGCGTGATTATCTGGATTGCTGCCGCGGTCGCATCCTCGTTGGAGGGAGCTCCGGCGGCGATACTCGGAGGTGCCTTGAGTGTCCTCTCAGACTTCGTCTTCGCGGTGCCCATGTTCATAGTCTTCTTGGCCAGGTCGTATCCGGATAGCGCGCAAGTCGCCTTCTGGTATTCGTTGTTTGTCATGATCCCGCTGCTCGTCCTTGCCTGCACGTTCAGAGTGGTGAGGGTGAAGATGGCCTCCGTCAGGCGTCTTTCATCCAGGCGAACCTCCGGCACTGGGGGCGGAGGGATATGTGCCACCTTGACCGGAGCCACGGGCAGCATCCTGTACATCAGCAAGTTCGTCGTGATGTTTGGACTCCTCTCGGTCCTCGTCATCCAGTTCTTCTACCCCTTGCAGGGCATCGTGCTATCCACGAGCTGGGCGTGGCTGTCCAGTTACGCCTTTGACTATGGGGCATTCGCAAGTGGAGCGTGGTGGCTGATCTTGCCGCAGCTCATCCTGACATCGCTGCTGGTCGCAGCTGTCTACAAGATCCTGGACACTCTCGAGCAGGTTTGGGTCCGAAGATTCGGTTCATTGTAGACAAGAAGATTCCACTCGATGTGGAACCGCCGCAAGCGACAGCTACGACAACCACGGCCAACTGAGAACGTTTAAAACGGCCTTCCCGATTAAGGCAAACATGGACAGGCGAGCCTTTGTCGGCCTGATGATCATCAACGCGCTGCTCGCGTTCGGCAACAATTTCGCCAGCTCCTTCAACATGATCTATCTCTTCAACCATTACCACATGCCCATCTGGTCCGGGGCGATCTATCTCGGGCTCGGATTCACCATCGCAATCTCCGTGAGCGTGTGGATGTCATGGAAGCCTCACATCGACCCGAGAAACGTGATGATCATCGGACTGGTCTTCCAGATAGCAGAGTACGCGGTCTTCCTCACGGTCAGGAACGGATGGACATTATCATTCCTCGCAGGCGTTTCCTTCGGTCTATTCTATCCGCTTTTCTGGACGCCCTTCAACATCCTCATGGCTCAGATGACCGAGAAGACAGACAGGGGCGTAACATACGGCGCCTTCTTCTTCGTATGGCCCGCGGCGACCTTCATCGCACCGTTCCTGGGAGGGCTAGTCATCGGCTTCGCCAACTACCAAGTCCTTTTCCTGATGGGGATCGGGATCATATGTGCGAATCTCGTGACGATCGTGGCCTACAGGAACTACATTCCAAAAGATCAGGAGATGAAAATCCGCCTGGATGTGATAGGACGGCGGAATGTCATCGCCGTGATCGGTGAAGGTGGCTTCGAGGGAATCTTCTGGGTCGACGTGACATTGGTCGCGTACATGTTCACGCAGAGCGAGTACAGCATCGGAGCGCTCTTCTCGCTGTTCGGGCTGAGTGCGGGCATCATGGCAATCATCCTCGGGAAGGTGTCGGACAAGATCCAGAACAGGAGGTTCTTCGTTGCCATGAGTGCGTTGACATCGATCCCTTGCGTTCTCCTGATCTATCTCTCGAAGACCATCGATGGTTACGCCATCGCGAACGGCCTGCTCGAGTTCGCAAGCTTCGTCTTCCCCGTGCTCCTGTTCGCAATCCTGACCGACAAACTGGAGAAGACCAAGAACGACTCCGTTGTGAGCAGGGAGTACCTGCTGGACATAGGAAGGGGGGGCGCGATCGGTTTGCTCATGCTCATGCTCTACCTGGGATACACGCCACAGCAGTGCTTCCTGCTTGCCATCCCGTTCCTTCTATTGGGGGCGCTCGCGCACGAATACAGAAATGTCCCAACATCCGCGTGACCGAGCGACTGAGAGGTCCTAGCCTTTCTGAATCGAGAGCGCTAGCAGCTCAAGCAGGTCCATCATCCGCACGCTCGAACCCTTCGCCTCGATGGCGGACTTGAGGCTCTGATAGCAGAACGGGCACGATGTGACGAGCATGTCGGCGCCTGTAGACTCGGCGTCCTTGACCCTAAGATCCGCGATCTTCTGCGAGAGCTCGGGGAACGCGGTCTTCACCCCGCCTCCGGCACCACAGCATCTGGCCTCGTCCCTCGTTCGTTCCATCTCGACCAGCTTGATGCCGGGGATGGATTCGAGTATCTTCCTCGGCTCTTCGTAGATCCCATTGTGCCTTCCAAGATGGCACGGATCATGGAAGGTAACCGTCCCCTCGATGCTCTTCCCTGGCTTCAGCTTCCCGGAATCGATCAACTCCGTCACCAGCTCCGTGATGTGGACTGTCCTGCAATTCATCTTCCCTATCTTCGGGTAGTCCTGCCGGATGGTCTTGAAGCACCCGGCACAGCTCGTGACGATCATGCACGGGGCCGCCTTCTCGAACTTCTCGATGTTCCTCTGCGCTGTCCTTCTCGCGGATTCGACGAGCCCAGTCCGGAGGAGGGTCGAGCCACAACAGCCCTCGTCGTTCCCGAGCGTGCCGAAGTCTACCTTCGCGTGCGAGAGCACACGCGCGGTGTTGAGGGCCATCTCGCGTATGTTCGGATCATAGGCTGAAGTGCAGCCGACGAAATACAACACCTCGGGCCTGTCCTTGAGGGAATCCTTGATCTTCACCTCGCCATCCAACTTCTTGGACCATCTCGAGCGTTGAGTCCGGGGCTGCATCCACGGATTGTCGTAGTTCTCGATGCTCTTGATGATCTGCTCATGCGCGGGCAGAGGGGCCATGTTGTTTGCAACAAGGAACTCTCGCATGTTCTCCCACATCGATATCGTTTCGAGATGGGCAGGGCACACTGTCTTGCACTGCCCGCAGATCGTGCACTCGTACGCCTTGCTGGTGAACTCTTTCAGCTCGCTCTCTGCAATGTCCTTAGGGCCGAGAAGCCGGGCCTTGAGACCGTGTTGCTTAAGGTACATCTCGCGCAGCTTCAGGATCTTGCCGCGAGGGGTGATCAGCTCGTCCTCCTGGGCCTCTCCTCCCGTCGGACAGGTGGAAGTGCACTCGCCACAGCGAGTGCACGCATCGAACCTCATCAGAGAGAGAACGTCGAGGCTTGAGATATCGAGCTTCACCGCCCCACCTCCGCATGGAGCAACTTGTCCGCTTCGATGGCAATTGGGGTGGCGATCATATGGAAGAGTTTGCTGAAGGGAATGTAGGCAATCAAGAGCGCACTCATGACACCATGGACTAGCCAGGCCTGGTCATAGTACTGGCCAGCAGATGCCGGCATGGCCAGAGAGAATGCGTATCCCAAGAAGGAATAGACTCCGTTCGAGCTGTGACCCGGGATCCTGCCCGCGATCCCCATCCCCTCTAGGAGGAATCCCCCGACTACGACTGCGAGCAGGAACAGTACCGATGCAGCGTCAGGGAGCTCCGTCCTGACGATCTTAGGCCTTATGACGAACCTCCGCACGAATGCGATCATGAGCCCTACTAGCATCAGCAGTCCTGCGAGATCGAACCCGAAATCCCTGATCCAGAGTTTCGCCCAGCCGTCATCCCGGATCATCGGCTGGTATTTTGCGATGTCGAGCGAGAATGTAGTCACGAGGTCCAACACGAACATGATGAAGAAACCTCCAAGGATCAAAAGATGCATCGACCATCTTGTCGTGCTCCGTTTCTTAAGTTTGGAGAGATAGAGAACATCCTCCACCCAGATTTCCCTCACCCTTCCGAACCTTCTACCCACAAATCGAATCACTCTCGGAATCATCCGGAGAAGCCGTTGCTCAGGAGTGCCAACTAGACCTCGACCCTGCATCCATAGAAGAGCGTTGTAGATGGTTCCAAGGATCAAGACCGCAACGCAAGCTATGATGGTAATGAGGAAGATTGTCAGGTACATCCTATCCCTCACGTAGACCGTGTCGTACGGCAGGAGGAGCACAACGGCGGCGAAAAACACCACGACCGCTGAGAACAGGAGATAGAGCCCGAGCCTGTCCTTCAGGTACCTCGTCCCAGGCATCGATTCTCAAACCATTCGGTACGCTATAAAGTCATCCATTTCACGATGTTCGGAAGGCGCCCCCGGACATGTCCCCATTGGCCTTCTTGACCCTGCTCGAGAGAATCGCGAAGTGATTATCCACGCATGTCCTGGCCGCCTCGACAAGAAGAGATGTGGTTTCATCGGCGTCCGATTCGACCCCGACCTTCATCCCCACGAGCAGGTCCCTCACCCTACTAAGATCGGCGGCGACCAGTTCTGAACTGGCATCATCCAATGTCCACCCCCGTTTCTCGATGGCCGACACGATTTCGAGCAGCCTGCTACCGTCCCAGGCCTTGTGACCGACCGTGAATGACCGGTTCTCCAAACCCAGGATTGCGACCTTGAGGTCGGAGATCGATCGGTAGAGCCCCGGGCGCCTCGATCTCTCCGGTAGAGGAGTGTCGCACCTACCAGGTCGGGCCGATCCATCATATCCCAACAGCTTCAGGAACAGGTTGTTCGCCTGAGGGTATCGGGGGTGTTCGAGATGGGGCCCGAACAGGACCAGGCTCCCATCCCCGTGAGTGACTCTTATTACAGCCGGCCTGTTTACCATCATTGCCTCGGCCTTCGCCCGGTCCAACTGGAGCTCCGTCTCGGGGGTGAAGGCCTTGTACCTCATCAGGACGGCGTCCTTCTTCGGTTCTTTGAAGACGGGACCACCATAGAGTGGTGCGACGATCGACTCGCGAGAACCGTCCGTGATCTCGATCGGCCCTCTTATAGGATGAACAATCGAGCAGCTCCCATATGGGACCGCTTCCCTGGGGCTGTAAGCAATCCCCCGCTGTGCTTCGCATCTGATGTTCTCTATCTTGGTCGTGGATATGTTGAATCCTGAGAATGGCTCCAGAGACGATGGGAGGGGAAGATAGGCCCCCGCGCATATCCCGACGAACAGGCCGCCTTTGAGAATGAACTCCTTGAGGCTCCTGAATCCTTGGCCCTTCAACGAATCGGCGATTGCGAACCCGTCCCCGCCCGAAACGATCGCAACGCTCACGCTTTCGCTTACGAGGGACGAGATGAACTCATTGGAATCGAAGAAACGCACGCTCAGCACGCCATTGCCCTCGAAAAGGTCCGCGAGCCAGGTCCATGAGTGAGATGACCCCCTACCCGCGTACACGATCGTTCTTTTCGTTGGCATTCGCCCGTGAAGCACCTTGAACGGCAATAAAACAGATGGCGTCGGACGGCTGGCCAGTTGAAGCCGACGCACAGAAAGGGTTATAGACGCCATCGACTTATCTCGGCGACTACGGGCTCATGGTCTAGTGGTTATGACGTCTGCTTGACACGCAGAAGTTCCCCGGTTCGAATCCGGGTGGGCCCACTTCACGCTCAAGCCAGAGAATGGCCGCCAGAATTCAGACCATGCGATTTCAGCGTTCATTGAAGCCCTGAGAATGACTGCTGGATGAAATCAGGTTCGGGTCCCAGTGGGCCCACCATTAATCTGTCTCCATCGGTTAATTGGCAGGGGTCCACCCCTATCAGGAGAAGCTCGCTTTGCTCACTCTTCTGCGGTCCGGACGGGACAAGGCCGAGTTTCTTTTAACTGTTCAATAGTAAGGATGATTTCGTCCAGCATCATGTCATTGTCAGATGTTGTCATCATGTTCGACTGTTATCACCACTTTCCCTTTTACGAGCCCCTTTGAAAGATCCCTGAGAGCCTCCGGAACCTCGCTGAGGGGGCTTCGCCTGTCTATGACCGGCAAGAGCTTCCCCTTTTCATTGAGTTCGAGCAAGAACCGCAGGTCCTCCTCGTTGTTCACTTTCAGTGGGTTGATGCCCATCTTCTTCTTGCTAGCAATGGAGACAAGAGGCCCCAGGATGAGCGCCTGGAATATGGCGTATCTTGAGCCTCCCACCAGCACGAACAGGCCATCGGGGGCCATGACGCGCCTGTAATTGAAGATCGACCTGTGCGCGACCGTATCCAGGATCAGGTCGTAGCGCACCCCGCTCCTTGTGCAATCCTCCCGGGTGTAATCGATGACGTGGTCGGCTCCGATGGCGCGAAGCATCTCGAGCTTCCTGGCGCTGTCCACGCCGGTTACCTCGGCCCCGTAGTACTTCGCAATCTGCACAGCGAACGTGCCCATGCCGCCGCCAGCGCCATTGATTAGGACCTTCTGCCCTTTCTTGAGGGGGCGCTTGCCACGAAGGCCCTGAAGGGCAATCTTGGCCGCCTGGGGGAGGGTGGCGGCGTCCTCAAAGGATATGCTGTCCGGTTTCAGCATTAATGCATCTTCAGGTACTGCCACGTACTCTGCAAAAGCGCCGAAGCCGCACATGAACAGGTCCCCGAAGACCGCATCGCCTTCTTTCAACCGCTTGATGTTCCTCCCGACTGCCACGACCCGACCCGCGACGTCCGATCCGGGTATCCTATTTCGTGGCCTGAAGGGGCCGCTGATGCGGGCCGAGAGCCCGCCGCCTAGGGTCTCGAAATCGGCGGCATTCAGTGACGAAGCGTGGACCTTCACCAGTACCTGGTTGT
>JBGOXV010000006.1:0-24065 GCA_041479325.1 Thermoplasmata archaeon | reverse complement strand
TTCCTCATACTACACCTGCTGACGAAGAAGAAGATGTACGGCGCTGAGATCGCCGACGAGATCGCGCGCAGAAAGGCAGACAAACCTAATCCCGGAACCATCTACCCAACGCTGAAGCAGCTGGAGAAGAAAGGCCTCATAGAATCATCGAGAGAGGGCAACGCGAAGTACTACAAGATCACACCGGCTGGGAAGGAAGGAATACTCCAGGCGAAGGAGTTCTTCGTCCAGGCCTATGGGGACATCGTGTTGGACTCGATGTGAGGCATCGCTCGGACCAAGGATGAATCATTATGTTCCTATCGGAAGCCGAGAAGAGCATTATGCAACGCAAACTGGGGCTGATGAAGGATGAGGTCACGATACTCATCTTCGCCGAGACAGATGCACTCTCCATGGAACTTCTGGATTTCGCGCACATGATCGAATCGTTCAGCCCGAGGGTGAAGCTGGACGTGCAGAACCCTGATGGAGGCAAGAACGCGAAGATGAGGAATGTTCACGTCGGTCGCTGGCCGATGCTCCTCCTTGTCAAGGGGGAATTCAACAGGATCAGGTACTACGGGATTCCGCTAGGATACGAGACGTCGGCATTCGCGGACGCTCTCGTGGAGCTCTCGAGCTCCACAACTCCTCTTTCGCCCAAAGCCAAGACCACGCTGTCGACTCTCAGGCGAAAAGCGAACATCAAGGTATTCGTGCTGCCGACATGCCCCTTCTGTCCCACCGTAGCAAGGCACGCCTACCGCGGGGCGATAGAATCTCAGAAGGTCACGGCCGAGATAATTGATTCGCAGATGTTCCCTGACATTGCCACGCATCACGCCGTCATGGGGGTCCCGAAGATAGTCTTGAACGACAACCTGGACATCACTGGCGCCATCACCGACGTGGAGTTCTTCGACAAGCTCAGGGAATCCGACCACGCCCTCCTGGACAGCATGTATGGATGACCTGGCTAGGCCGAATCCCTCGAAGGATATCCTTATTATTGATGAGTGGATTCTTGTGGAGTGCCCCGGAGTGAACTGTGCCGGACCTGAAATGGTCACACGGGGATGCGACGATCATCAATTAGGGGTTGTATTGTGATGGCCGAATCGGGAGCGAGGGGCGCTATCGACGTAGGGTCTGCGGTCAAGACTGTCAAGGCCGAGATAGGCAGGGTCGTTGTTGGCTACGAGAACCAGGTTGAGGACTTCCTGATATGCCTTCTGACCGACGGACACATACTCATGGAAGGGGTCCCCGGGGTCGCCAAGACTACGCTATCGAAAGCATTCGCAGCGGTGTGCGAGCTCTCTTATCGAAGGATCCAGTTCACACAGGACCTGTTGCCATCGGACATCACCGGTCACTTCTTCTACGATCAGAAGACGGGCCTGTTCGAGGTCAGGAAGGGGCCCATCTTTGCCGACCTGCTGCTTGCGGATGAGATCAACAGGGCGCCTCCAAAGACACAATCTGCCCTTCTCGAGGCGATGCAAGAGGGACAAGTCACGATCGAGGGCACGACCTTCCAGCTACCCCACCCGTTCATGGTGATCGCCACCCTGAACCCCATCGAGACCGAAGGAGTATACCCGCTTCCAGAGGCGCAGGTGGACAGATTCATGATCAAGAGCCATATGGACTATCTGGACGAGAAGGGGGAGTCCGACATCCTAAAGATGAAGAGCCACGAGGACCAGGTGCTGAACCCAGTCGTCACGAGAAACGCCATCGAGAGGATGAAGGGGGATGCGAGACGCGTTTTCGTCCACGACTCAATCTTCGACTACATTCGGGACATCGCGAGGGCCACGAGGGCGGTCGATGATCTCGAGCTCGGACTGAGCCCAAGAGGCGCGATACACCTGCTCCAGGTCACCCAAGCGCAAGCCTACCTTCACGAAAGGGGTTACGTGATCCCAGACGACGTCAAAGCAGCGGCTCACAAGGTCGTCGATCACAGGCTCATACTATCGCCTGAGGCAGAGATGGAGGGACTGACCCGAGCGGGCATAACCGACTCGGTTCTGGGTTCCGTGAGCGTGCCAAAGGGCGACTTCGATCAGCGAAAGAAAAAGAAAGAGTGAGGCGACTTGAGAGCCTCTCCCCTCGGGAACCTTCTGCTGGTCTTCTGTATCGCGATGGCTTTCGCCAGCGTGCTGTTCATGAGCCTCTCGTGGGCGATCGTGGTCGTCGCCCTGGCAAGCATGTTCGCATATGCCCGCCTGCAGTTCGCCTCGGACCTGCGGGCCACGAAGCTCGATGTGGAGCGCACGGTGTTGGAGAAGATGATCTTCGCCCGGGAACCCGTCACAGTGAAGGTCGAGATGGTCAACAAGACGGCGACCAACATCTACGGGACGATAGAGGACATGTTGCCCGAAGGTTCCGAGGTCGCATCCGGGGTGAACAAGTTCGCCGCGACCCTGAGGCCCAGGACGGTCGAGTCGTTCACCTACTCGCTGAGGTTCGGTAAAAGAGGCCCCCACAAGGTAGGTGGGCTCAGAATCGAGAGGACGGATCCGCTGGGCCTCTTCATGGAGGAGCAAATCTTCGGCCAGCCGACGCTCGTGACCGCGCACACCAAGAAGAAGAGCTTCGACACGGCCAGGAGGATCGCGGGAAAGGAACACCTGGAATACACCGGCGCTTCGAAAACGCCAGCCGCTGTGATAAGGGAACAGGAGTTCAGCGGGATCCGCGAGTACATCCCTGGAGACCGCGCTCGGGACATATTCTGGAAGGCACTGCCGAAGACTAACCGACTCATGACCAAGACTTACGTCAAGGAGAGCTCCCTGCGAACTATGATCTTCCTTGACTGCACTCGGAGCATGCGGAGGATGGAAGGAGGCGAGTCCAAGATGGACCACGCTGTCGATCTCTCTATGCAGATCTCGAACGTCCTGATCAGCAGCTACCATCCAACCGGGGTTGCGATATACGACGAGAACAGCGTGATGGAACTCACCCCGCCCGGGCTTGGCAGGCGCAAGTTCGAAGACATCGTCAGGGTGCTCAGGCACGCGCCCCCATCGCTCGAGTCGAAGGAGGTCCCGTCCGAGGCGGGAGCACCAATTATGAACCCGACGCCAAGCGCGACACCATCGAACTCTCCAGACAGCTCCGGTTTCTTCTCGGCGGTTGCCAACATCAGGGGCAAGGGAAAAGACCTTGGGATCGACGGTGCGATCAAGAGACTGATAACTCGCAGCAAAGGTCAGCAGCAACTGTTCATCGTCGTCACCGACCTCGGGTCTTCGAGAAACGCGATCCTGGCGTCAGCCAAGCTATGCCAGCAGTCGGGAAACAGGTTGCTGGTGATCCACACTCACGATGACTGGTATCGCCAATCGGCGGAGGTGCTGGACGCGGCCCAGGTCGAGCGGATGTACGAGAACCTCTCCGGCTACATGAAGGTCGAGGCGAGCCTGAAAGTCACCGGCGCATCGTATCTCAGGGTAGGTCCAGCCGACACGGCATCCAGAATCGTGAGGAACATACGAAGGGGGCTTGCTTGATGGAGCTCGGCAGGGACCAGAAGATAGCCCTCACCATCGCTGCGATCGCCGTCCTCATGGTGTTCTCTCGGATCGAAACGAGCACGCTCCTCGGGATGATAGTGGCCGCTGCGCTTGTGATCGTCGGCCTCATTAGCTACTCCAGGCCCACGTGCGTTATCGGGATGATGATAGCTTCGGGTTCGGCCGCGGCATCCTTTGGACAGGATTCCTTGACCGTCGTCGGGAACTTGCTGAACGCCGCGATCGGACTCTTCGCACCCATCTACCTGCTCGCGTGGATCGCATTGTCTGCCGAGGAAGAGCCGAGGCCGATACTCATCAAGAAGGGCCCTGCGCTCCTGACTGCATTCTACGCGACCGCCTGCCTTCTCTCGGTTGGTGTGGTCGCGCTCATACTAGGCGTGGTCGCGCCTGCGGTCTCGATCGGAATGTCCGCGCTCATGGAGATCTCGATCGTCCTGCTGACGGCAACTGTGGGAATCACCCTACTGACTTTCAGGAACCCAACACCGACCACGTCTGGCCTGGTGGATGAGGGAAGCGGCCCAGCGGAGACCGACGGCTGACCCGACGATGGCTTTGCAGGCGCCAGTGCCCGAGCAACTCCTGTAACACATTATGGTTAAATATGGGCGATTGGGTTTGCTGAGTCCGTGAAGCTCCAAAGAGAGTGGCTTCTCCTCCTTGGTTCGCTCGTCGTCGCGGGTGCCCTATATGGTCACTACATGGGTCACTCTGCCCTGCTCGTCGAGATTGTGATGCTCGTGATCGGGACAGGCATGGCGCTTTATGCAGTCAAGGGCATCGCAGACCGCGAGACCGAGCCGGGCAGCGGGCTCCTGATCATCATCCTGTCCCGGTACATGAGGAAGGAGAGCTGCGCACTAGTCGTTTCGGGATCGGGCTTCATTCTCCTTTTCGCGTGGTCGGCCTGGAAGATACTCCTTCTCAAGACCCCGGACATGCGCCTTGAGGATTTCATCGTCACCCTTTTCGGCGTCTCGCTGGTACTCTACAATGTGACCCCGACGAAGACCCACATGGTGCAGGACTTCGCGGTCCTATATCTGATGTTCCTCACGATCGTCTTCGTCGTTATCTGGAGGACCTACAGCGCCGTCACGGGAGATTCGTACGTCAGGGTCACGGCATACGCAGAGTATTACATCGTCACTCTGCCCGTGACCGCGACACTCAACTTCTTCGGGTTTCACGTGCACTCACAGTTGAGCCTGAGCGGGATCGGGCTGTCGAACACCATCACCTACCAGCACAACCAAGCCACCCTGCTGCTGGGGATCGGCACGGGATGCAGCGGACTCTACTCCGCGGGACTGTTCTTCTCCGCGTTCCTGGCATTCGTCCTGGTCCGCTACCGAAGGGTCGACCCGACCACTGGGATCGCGCTCGGCATTGGCTTCGCTCTGACGTGGTTTTCGAACATAATCAGGATGCTCATTACAATAATCGCGGGAATCCTGTGGGGGCATCCCACGCTCGCCTTCGTGCACTCTTACATCGGCATACTGATATTCGTCGCATTCGTCACTGTCTTCTGGATCATCGTGATAAGATGGCTCGACAAGGACTACGAAGAGAAAGTCCACAAACCGCCAATGACAAATGCGCAGGCCAGCTGAGCATCTCTCGACGCTCTACCGCATCATCGACCTGAGCCTCAGTCCCCTGATGATACTGGGTTTCTCAAGGTCAAGGTCGAGCTCCTTTTGGAGCTCCAGCGAAGACTGCAGGTCGGGCTCCTGGTATACTGAGCGCTTTCTCAGGGCCTCTGCCAAGTCCTGCTGCAATCCCTCCAGCCCCGCCATGAATGACTCGTACCCTTCATCGCTGATCTCATCCGGTCGGGTGTGGAGCGCCGGTATAGAATCGAGGACCGAGAACGCATTGCGCTCAGGTTCCTGCGCAGACGCGACATCCCGTCTGGCCGGTGGGGCGCGGACCGCGACCGCCTGGACCGCCCCCAGCTGCGCGTAGCTGGGTTGAACCTTGCTGGGAGACGCGACGGCCGATCTATGAGCTGCCTCGATCAACGAGGCTGCGCTCATCCTGACAGGCTTGTTTTCCGGGGCGGGTTCTTCGTCGGCAAAGTCATCCTCGGAGTCCCTCCTGCGATAGACAAAGAACAGCAGAATGAGTGCCGAAATCACGACGATCAGCATTGAACCCATCCCGCCTGAGGTGAACATCCAGGAGACCTGCGCGGTCATACCCCCAGAGTTGTCAGGGTTGTCTCCGGCCGGGACTGAGGCTGAAGCGAGGAGCGTCTGGTGCTCGCTTTCCACGCTGTGCTCCACCGTGTCCGAAACGACCACATAGACGGTCATGCCGTCCCATAGCTGGTCGGGAGCGAGCGTCGCAGTGAAAACAGAGCCGACCTTGGTCATCGGCATCGAACCGAACCCTCCGCCGGATAGCGAGTAGAAGAGAGTCGCGGTGTGTACATCAAAATCGTCCCAGGGCGACGCTCTCACAGTGAAGGACGAGTTGGCTACGAAGCTCGTCCCCGATACCATCGCAACCACCGGGGGAGTGCCGTCGACATAAATGGAGATGCTCTCGGTCGTGTTGTGCCGCGCGAAGTCCTCCGCGATGGCGTCCAAGGTGTGCCAACCAAGTGCTAGATGGCTCGTATCTATCTCATGAGGGACGGATACTGACTGCCAGTCCCCGCCATCCAGCGACAGCCACACGCCCGAGAGGAACATGTCCGAGGCCGTGAGGTTGAGGGACGCCCCTGGCTGGATCGCGCTTCCGTTCGAGGCGCCGTTGAAGCGCACGACGGGGGCCGAGAAGTCCATGGCGTACATGAACTGCTGCTCCAACGTGTTGTTCGCCAGATCGCTGACGACCACGCTGATCGTGAAGTAGCCATCCGTATGGATCCTGTTCAGTGAGATGATGACGGTGGAGGCGGTGCTCGATGCGGAACCGCCGGCCAATGTCCACGATATGGACCTGAAGTGGGGATCCGATGCACTTATGATCACGAGACTCCTGGACGTGACAGTGTACCCATTGGCAGGTGAGACGGAAACGATCGAGGGCGGCGTGTCATCGACAGTCAGGCTGAACACCGTCTGGTAATGCCCTCCTATGTCGTTGGAGGCCACGACAGCTATCTGGTGGATCCCCTCGGCCCAGCCAGAGGTCGATATCTCGTAGGGCGAAGACAACGCATGCGACACGCCGAGTTCGCTCCACGAGCATCTGAGAGCCCCTGATCCGAGCACGGTCAACTCTATCGGCACGCCCGATTTGATCACGGAACCGTCCGCTGGGCTGACCAACGAGACCACGACCGTGCTGTTCGCGATCTCGAACCCCGTGTGGGCAGCGGATGTGTGCCCCACCGCATCCGCGGCGATCACGTCGACCGTGTGCCACCCCAACGACCAGGATGACAAGTCCACCGTGTATGGAGCGGGCAAACCCACAGCCGAGCCGCCATCCACTGAGTAGCTTACTTCGGAGAGGTGCGCGTCAGAGACCTGCACCACGAGCGACGATCCCAGAGGTGTCAACGAGCCGTTCAACGGGCTGGCGATGGTCAACGAGGGAGCGGTGGAATCGACTTCGAGGCTGATCTGCAAGGTCACATTGGCCCCGTCGTCGTCCTCCGCGTAGACGGATATGACATGGTTCCCATCACTCCAGCCAGAGGTGCTGATGTTCCATGGCGAGGAGAGGCTCTTGTACTGGGAACCGTCGACGGAGTAACCCGAAGAAACGATGATGCCATCATCGGCGATGGAGAGATCGATCGGCGACCCACTGGCCATGAGCGAGCCGTTCGCCGGTGAGTTCAATCGGATCACCGGAGGACTGTTGGTGTCGGGGATGGACTTCAGCAGGAACGTCCGCGTGATGCTGGAATATGTGCCGAGGTCGAAACTTACATTCACCTCGACGGTCTGGTTCGCCGAGCTGAAGATCTCTGTCGGCCTGAGGGTCCAATCGAATCGGATGCTCCCGTTGTGCTGGTGTGTCGTGCCAGATACATATTCATCCAGGATCATCCCGACCTTCCTGCCGGCCACTGTGAGCTCGAGGGGCACTCCAGCCGATGCGTCTAACGGGTTTCCAGACAGGTCGGTGAGATATCCAGTGAGCCCTACGGTCACGCCTGTGCTCTTGTACTCCACCTGGTTGATGGAGGGGTGGATGTCGAACAGGACCGGCGTCTCGCCCTGGGCGACCGAGTAGGCCGTGTAGTTCACGTAGTTGCCTTGAGAGTCGCTGACTATCACCATGAGGTCCACGACGGAGTCTCCGATCGATGTCTGGATGACCGATGTGAAGTCGGTCGGCGTGGTCGAGTGAACGGGCAGCGAGACCCAGGAAGCTCCGGCCCCCGCACGCGACATGATCTGGACGCTGACGTCCGATTGCCGGTCCTCGGCGGATACCGAGAGACCTAGCTGGGCGCCGGGGACGAACTTCTGGGGCATCGTGAGGCCCGTGATGACTGGAGGATCTGGATCCGACGAGGGCACCGAGAACCCGAGATCAATCTCGACATTGTTGGAAAGCTCAGAGAACGGGGAGTAGTCTATCTTCGCGACATAGTTCCCGGAACCACCCGTCAGGGGGACGATCCGCTCGGCGTCGGGCCTTGCGAGGAACTCGGAAAGCTGGTAGGTGCCGATCATGAAGCCACCGAGATAGAGGTGCATCATCGGTCCGTTCATGCCGCCTATCTTGGAACCCCACTGGTCCCTAAGGAGCGGATTGAACATCACCATCGTGTCGTTTGTGTTGAGCGTGAAGATGGAGGGATAGAACGGCCCGACCCCGAGGCGCTGGTCCTCGTGGACCACTGGCGAGGGTGTGAGGAAGTTCCTGTCCGGGAGGAACACGCTCGACGCGGTCCGGGCCTTCACGACATGAGAGTAATCTGGAGTGTAGAACTCCCGCTCGAAGTACCCTGAGAAGATGCCCCTCGGGAAGTACAGCTCCGAGAATATCCCGCTGACGATGGTCGTTCTGGTCATGCCAGAGAAGAACGGGTTGAGCGATGTGTCAGTGTCTCGCCTCACGTAGAACGCCGACTCGCCTCCTATCGCCCTGTGCGTGCCCCAGTCCAGCCACGGGTCCACGATTGTCCCCGGGATGTCGTACTTCGTGACGTACACGCTGGAAGAGTTGAGATCGTAGGTCAGCACCGACGGCATCGAACTATCCACGTGCGGGAATTCCCAGGCGAGGAGGTACTGCAGGTCGGCAGTGGCCTCGGTTATGAACGACGTCGAGGTGCCGGCGATGTACTCGTACCAGTGCTGCCAGTTCAGCTTCATGAAGTCCCACATGCCGCTAGAGTACGCGAAGCCCTGGATGGATATCCCCACGGCCGCCTGGGTGTCGCTAACATAGATGTATGTGCTGTGCGGGATCGTGAATACCTCGGACCCCATGATGGAGTAGTCGCACCCGGTGAGATCGAACGAGTAGTTATTCGCTCCTGTGTATCTGGCGTAGAGTCTGAACTCCTTGACATAGATCGGGTTCCCTTCACTGGTTTCGAGGTTGATCGAGACCTTGTGGGCGTCCGTCATGTTGAGCCAAACATCGCGTGTCTCGAGCCGCGCGAGCGTGAAGACCTTGGAGAGCAAGTAAGGGTCGCCGTAATTGTAGATCAGCTGATGGCCTGCCGCGTGGACCGAGTACTGGCCCGAAGGCAGGAGGAACGTGGCAGGAGGGGCGGGCTCGTCGCTTCCACGCCTGCTGATCCCGACCTCGGCCCCTGGGATGGAATATATCCAAACCCCTCCGTAGGGGTCGAACACTTCCTTGCCGCTTGGATCGTTAACGTGAACCGTGACCTTGGTCAGGATCATGAACCCGAAGGGAATACGGACGATTGTCGAACCGCTCGAGAGCGTGATCGTGCCGTCATAGTATCCTTCGCTGGAGGCAGGTAGAGCGGAGACGCTCAGGGAGAGCGAGCCTGACATGCCACTGGAGATCGAGAGCGACTGCGGCGAAGCCGCCGAAATGTTCGACCACTGGTGATAATTGTTGGAGCCGTCCGCGGAAAGGGAATACCAGTCAGCTGAACGAACAGAGAAGGTCGCTGTCTGCTCTGAGTTGGAAACCGAAAGACCGTGACTCGTGCCACTCGCGATGCCATAGGAGACCAACGGCTCACTGGAGAAGAGCGAGGTGTCCATGGACGTCGGCAACCATATCTCGCCCGAACCAGCGGACCAGAAGGACTCGCCTATGCTCTTCGCTCCTGTCACAAGGGCCGACTTGACCTGAAGTGGCGTCCACTCCGGGTGCATCTGGACTAGCAGGGCCGCAGCCCCGCTGACGTGAGGGGTCGCCATCGATGTGCCGCTCATTGTCATGTAGCCGCTGGAGTCGCTATGTGGCGTTCCGGAATACGGGACCGTCGACAGGATATTGACGCCAGGAGCTGAAACATCTGGCTTCATCAACATGTCCGCGGTCGGACCACGTGAGCTGAAGTTTGCAAGAGAACCCGAACTATCCACGGCGCCCACCGTGACCGCGTAGGGGGACACCCCAGGAGAGGCAACAGTGCCAACCGAGGGCCCTGAATTCCCAGCCGCGACGACGACGACAATACCGGCATCCACCGCTCGCTTGACCGCTTGGCAGATCGGGTCTTGGGAATCGCCGGAACCGCCCAGGCTCATGCTGATCACGTTGACATGGTCTGCGGGAGATCCGTCGTGATTGGGATCGATTGACGCATCGATTGCCTCGATGACGTCGCTCATTGGACCGCTGCCGTCTGCGCCGAGGACCTTGTATGCCAGGAGGGACGCGCCTGGCGCCACTCCTTCGATCCCGCCACTTGCGGCGATTATGCCCGCGACATGGGTCCCGTGACCGTTGTCGTCGATCGGGTTCGAGTCGTTGTTGAAGAAATCGTAGCCACCGACGACCTTGTAGCCAGGCCCGAACCCGCCTCCGAGATCGGGATGCAGATAGTCGATGCCAGTGTCGATCACCGCGACGGTCACGCCAGTGCCCGTGACCGGGCTTCCGAGCGAATCCTTCTGTGTCCAGATCTGGTCGGCTCCTATCTGCTGGTCGCTTTGGATGTCCAAGGCTTGGACCTGCAGGTCAGGGTATGCGTGTATCGTGGAATCGGATGCCAACACCTGCTCGAGGACGCTGGGCCTTATTTTGACAGAAATCCCTTTGAACCCATGTTCGAATATGCTCTTTATTTGAATATCAGCAGCGCTCAAGACCGAGCGTGCTGTTCCGGGGTTGGTCCCCCCCAGCTTGAAGGCCATTCTGCCAACCAGATCCTGGGGTGATGCGGACGAATCGTCCCATAGGATGACGTGCGCATATCCGGACTGATCGGCCAGGGCCTTCCAGTCCCACGCATGGGCCCCGGACTTCGTGAGCACTGCATTGCCGGTCTGGCCAGGAGATGCGTCCGGTGCCTTGGGCGACCCTTTTGCTCCTGAAGAGGGAATGAGCAACATGAGTGAGCTGAGGACCAGGATCGCGAGCACGATGACTGCTAGCACCTTGGCTGCACCTTCGTGTCTAGGTCGTGGCTCCCTAATCGTGACTAGGGCCCCATCCTTCATTCCAGAGGGTCCTCCGAACAATCAGGACATCTCCAATGTGTATAAACCCAGATGAGCCTTATATGAAGGCTGTTTTACTGTTATCATCCCGCAGAACGACATACTGGCGGAGGCCTCATCCGGGCCTTTTCGGCTCACGGATGAACTCAGTCGTTCAGCATATGCCTATGACCTTACTGACTGGGGTCAGAACCAGCTCTGAGGGGTCCCATCCCTGCTGAGGCTCACTTCGCGCTTCGTCTCCAGACGAGCGCGACCACTGCAACGACACCTATCAACCCTGCAGTCAGGAGAAGTCCGGTCGTGTTGTTGCCGAACTGAGGTATCTCGTAGGGGAGCGTCACGTTCTCCCACTGGAAGAAATTGACCCCGTTAGCCGTGACCGTGTCATTCAATCCTTGGGTGCCGCTCTGGTACTGGGCGACGACCTGGATCGTGTTCCCGGTAGCCCACTCGCCAAGCGCAAAGTTCACGCTGAAGAACCCTTTCGGGCTCGAGCTGGACGTCGCGGTCTTGCTCACGCCAGCTACGAGGCCATTGTACATTGTGACAGTCACATCTGCATTCGCAATCTTGTTGCCGTGGTCGTCATACACATATCCCTTCACCTGCATTGGGTGGCTGTCATCGGCAACGCTTGCGCTGGGTAGAATCGCAACTGCCAGGACGAGAACAGTCAGAACGGCCGACAGAATGACTATCGCTGATCTGAGCCCTATCCGCGCGAACATTTCTGACATTGCAATCACTTACTCCGGGAGAAGACTACGCGTCATAGACGCGTACTCGTATACTCCTATGGATGATGAAGTATTGTCCCGCACAGCATAAAGACCTTTGGATAATCAACCGCCAAATAGCTGGCATGATGCATTGGTGCCCGCTTCCGAGCAATCCGGCTACTTGCTCTTCCTTGCGAGGAACACTACCGCGACGACACCGACCAAGCCCGCCGCAACCACGAACCCTAGGACAGAGCCGAACTGCGGGATCTCGAACGGGTATTGGAGGTCTATTGTCATGAATGGATCAGCGCCGACAGTCGCGGTATCTGATACTTGAGCTGAATTGAAGGTTGCTGTCGAGGTGACTGTGAAGCCCGCTTGCCACAGGTCGTGTCCGACATCCGCGGTGTAGAACCCAGCGCTGTCGGTCGTGGTCGACTGAGTGTCAATTGTGGTAGCTCCGTTCTTCATGACTATCACCACAGCAGCACCTACTATGGGCCTGCCAGCGGAATCCGTGACCGTGCCGTCAACAATGAAGGGGCCAGCGTTCGCGGAGACGGTCTTTGGAAGGACCATCGCCATACAGGCGATCAGGACCGTGAATGCCATGAGAAATGTCGCGATGCGAGCGCCCGAACCATGCTTGAACAGAACTGCCATTCCTATGACACCGATCCGATGTTTTCCCGATAGGGGAATTAGTGATTCCCCCTAATACATATAACACTTTGCGAGAACAGCACAGGGGCTCAAAGCGGGGACGGGCCACGCCTCCGAGCTAAGAGCATGACCATGATCCCGATTGCCGATACGGTCAGTACGGTTGTCACAGGGCCCGCAAGCTCGGGGACGACCGTCCCGAGATGGACGTCTATCGTCGGGAAGGGATTGCCGATCTCATCCGCCACCGTCGAGTTCAGGCCGGTGGCGCTGTTGAACTCTGCCGCGACTTGGATCGTGTTCCCAGTGTCCCACTCTGAATTTGAGAAGGTAACCTCGTAGAAACCAGCCGGCGAGCTGATGCTAGTCGTAAGCTGTGTTGCCCTTAATGTGCCGCCGTTCCAGATCGTGACGACGACATTCGCGCCGACTACCGGTGTTCCCGTAGCTGAGTAGACTGTTCCGGAGACTGCCAAGGGTCCGATGGCGGCCACGGAGGCGCGGCTCCCGACGTGGAGGGGAACCACCGCGACCATCAGGAGCAGGACGACTGGTGCCAACATGGCCATCTTGATCGCTAATCCACTCTCTCGGCGCGGGTGCTTGTACATGAAGGTCTTCACCATCCTCTTCATCGGTCGTCTGTCGGTCAATCGATAGCATCTCCTGTTGTAAGCCGAAAGCAAAGGGAATGGGTTTCTCCGGGTGGCCAAAGGCGCCACCCGAGACTGGTAATAGGTTTGTTCCTACAGCGTCAGCGTTCCGGAGCCGTCCACCCAGAGGAAGTACGATCTTCCCTGCGTCACAGCGAAGTCGTATGCTGCCGAGTATCCCTTCACATACGAGTGGTAGACACCAGTCGTCGCGTCGAGATATGTCACGGCCTTCGCATGGGATCCGCCAACGGATGCCAGCAGTTCGCTAGCCTTCATCGGTTGCAGCTTCGTGTAGCCGACTATGTTCCAGCCCTTCAGCACTGTTGTGGAGCTCGACTGCTCGATCTCGCCCGTCAAGGTGAACGACGTCTGCTTCTTGACATAGACATAGTACCCTTGTCCAAGCGCTATCGGGAAGTCGTACGAGTCGCTGTACCCGCTCACATACGAGAAGTACTTGCCCTGGCTCGTGTCAAGCTTCGTGACGGCCATCGCGTTCGGTCCGATTGCGCCCAAGAGGCCCTTTGCCGTCAGGCCCGTCACCGTCAGAGGCGAGGACCATAGGTTCCAGCCCTTCTGGAGCAAGAACGGCATTGTCGGGTCGGCCGAAGGCAGCAGGTTACCGAAGTCTCTCCTGATCACAACCGGTCCTTGCGGGAACGGATAGACATTGATCAGGACCGCATACGGTGTGGTCGCTGCGAAGCCGTGGCGTAGGGTCTCGTTGATCCAGTACGTCCCAGGCAATACCTGGTTGAACTGGTAGAACCCGATGTTCACGCTGTTGTCAGTGTAGGTCACGAGGTCCACGCGCACTCCGGTGTCGGTGTAGCCCTGGAGCGTTATCTGCCAGTTGCCGATACCGAACTCCCACGGGTCGAATATGCCGTTGGGCCAGAACGGATAGCTCTGGCAATAGGTGTCCAGGAACTTGTAGCCCCAGATCGTCGCGAACCTCACGTTCCCGATGTTCACGGTCTGATCGAACGGTACCAATGCTCCACTCGTGTCCACGATCTGTGGCGAGGGGGTCGTTGCTTGCCACTCGGGTCCAGGCAGCTCCTCGGTCACCTGGTAGTTACCAGGCTGCACGTTCTCGAACATGTAGTGCCCGTTGGCATCCGTGGTTGTCGTCTCGTGCACTGGCACGCCGTGGTCCGTCACGCCGTCTAGGTGTATGGTCCAGCCCTGCAGTCCGGGTTCGTTACCGTCCATCACGCCATCCATGTCCTTGTCATAGAACTTGTAGCCCTCTATGATCCCGAACACGGCGTTGTTGAAGGTCACGCTCTCGGTCCAGCCGCTCGTGATGCCGAAGACCACCGATGGCGGCGATGTCGGCACCCAGCCTGGTTGCGAGACTTCCGATACCTGGTATATGCCCGCTGGCAGGTTCGTAAACTCGTAGAACCCGGTGCTGTCCGTGAGCCTCGTCTGGAGGTAGGTGCCTCCGCCGACGAGCACTCCTTGGAGCACGATCACCCAGTTCTGCAGGCCCATCTCGCCAAGGTCTCTGTTCCCGTTCAGGTTCCAGTCGTAGGACTTGTATCCCTCGACCCTTCCCAGCTGGAAGTTGCCGAACCTCAGCGGCGAGAGCTTGTCACCAGACAATACGGTCATGGTGAAGCTCGAAGGCGTGGTGTGCGTCCATCCGGCCACGTCCTGCTCGGTCACCGTGTATGTCCCAGCGCTGTTGACCTCGACATGTGCCCTGCCGTCCTGGTCGGTCTGGACCGTCACAGATCCGCCTGGCAGCCCAGGTCCTGTGACCGTGAAGCTCCAGCCCTGGATCGGCGTGTCCAAGCCTTCCTCGTAGATCCCGTCTCCGTTCACATCGTTGTACTTGAAGATCGGGATGCACACGTTATGGAAGTTCAGGAACGGAGCCACATGATAGTCCAAACCCGAGGTGATTGTGACCTCGGCCCAGGTAGAGGTCGTCGGTGTCCAGTGGTCCCTTTGCTCCTCGAAGACCAGGTAGTAGTCCGCCCTCAGGTTCTCGAAGCACCAGAATCCGTCAGCGTTCGTGTAGGTGACGAGCACATCGGGGAGCGAGTCCTCGATCAGGCTGATCTTCCAGCCCTCGATCGGTCTGTCGATCCCTGGGTCGTAGACGCCGTTGGAGTTCACGTCCTCGTACTTGTAGCCGCAGATCTCTCCGGGCGCGAAGTTCAGGAACGGTGGCAGCAGCACATCCTCACCGGACATCAACACATGCTGGTACGATGTCGGCGTCATTGGCACCCACGGCTGTCTCTGCTCCTCAGCCACGATGTATATTCCGGGGCCGAGGTCGCAGAACTCGTAGTGCCCGTTCTCGTCCGTCAACGTCGTTCCCACGATGGCTATGGCGCTGATATCGCCATCCGGAGTGTGGATGATACCCGTCGTGATCATCAGGGTTATCGTCCAGCCCTGGATCGGAGTGTCGACTCCCGGGTCGTAGACGCCGTTGCCGTTCACGTCGTTGTACTTGTACCCCTCGAGGCAGCCCTTCTGGAAGTTCAGGAAGGTGACCACCGCATGCGTGTCTCCCATCACTTGCACGCTCACAGAGGAAGGCGAGGTCGGGATCCATCCCGGCTGTCCGTCCTCCCAGACGGTGAACCATCCCGGAGGCAGTCCGGTGAACACGACCTGGCCGTTGGCATCGGTCGTGCCGAACTGGTACCAGAAGAACGGACCCTGCGACTGGATCTCTATCGTCCAGCCTGGGAGTCCGGGCTCGTTCGGGTCCTGGATGCCGTTGCCGTTCAGGTCGTTGTACTTGTACACCGTGATGGTGCCTAGCTTGAAGTTCGCGAAGCTGAAGGGTATCTCGAACACCTCTCCGCTCCAGACCCAGACCGTGTATTGACCGCCCAAAGGCGATATGACGAACCAGCCCTCGCGGCTCTCTTCGGTTATCTTGTAGTGGCCGCAGTCCGTGAGGATGAACTCGGTGTGTCCGTTGACATCCGTTACGTTCGAGCTGACGAGCACCCAGTTGCCTGGGGTTGTCTCCTTCCACAGGTAGAAGTGCCATCCTTGGATCGGCGAGTCTCCCGCTTGTGGGTCGTAGATCCCGTTCCCATCCGCGTCACTGTACTTGAATATCGGGATGAGCACGTTGTGGAAGTTGCCGAACATCAGCAGTGGCACATCAGTTCCGGAGGTCACGGTGATCAGCATCTTGCCGTCCGCCGGGTTCACCGGTGTCCAGCCAGGTCTTGACTCCTCGGTCAGCCTATAGATGCCGGACCTGTTGACCATTATGGTCAGCATGCCGTTCGCATCCGTGACACCACTGAATGTCGTGCCGTCGCCCGTCCTGACCAGGTCGAAGTGCCAGCCTGCGATCGGGATGTCTCCCTGATCGTAGATGCCGTCGCAGTTCACGTCCTCGTACTTGAATATCGGGACCTGCACATCCTCGTAGTTGGCGAACTCGAGGGAGATCTCGTCACCCGAGACCACATCTATTGTCCAGGAGCCGCTCGCGGGCGATATGTGCGACCAGCCGGCCCGGTCCTCTTCCTTGACCGTGTATGTTCCAGCGTGGTCGAGCACGAAGCATATCCGGCCGTCACTGTTCGTGTATCCGAAGGCGACCAGGTTGCCAGCGCTGTCGAAGACCCCGATGAGCCAGCCGCTCAGAGGCACATCCAAGCCTGGAGTGTAGTATCCGTCACTGCACTTGTCCCAGAACTTGAACACGCATATCTTGATCTCCTTGAAGTTGCCGAACTCGTAGACGTACTGCTCCAAGCCCGTCGGGAACTGATACGCATGGCCCGAAACTATCAGGAATGCGGCCCTGCCGTCCTGCGGGTTCACCGGTATCCAGCCGTCTCTGTGCTCCTCGGATACGAACCACATGTCAGAGGCGCAGAACGTCACATTGGCAAATCCGTTCTCGTCCGTGAGGACCGTCAGCTGAAGGCCGTTCTCGCTGAACAGGAAGAACGCCCAGCCCTCGATCGGGCAGTCGATCCCCTGCTCGTAGATGCCGTCGCTGTTCACGTCCTCGTACTTGAAGAGCGTGATGGTCACGCACTTGAAGTTGCCGAACATGACGACTGGAGGCGATGCGGTTCCGGATGTCACAACGACGTTCTGCAATGTTGCGGTCGTCGGGGTCCATCCAGCCTGTCCGATCTCGCTCACCGTGTATGGTCCAGCGGCGGTGACCGTCTGGTAGGCAAATCCGAAGGCGTCCGTCACTACCTCGTTCGACCCGCCAGATATTCCGGAGCCGGACACCGTGAAGTGCCAGCCCTGGAGGGGCGTGTCGCCGTTGTCGTAGATGCCGTTGCTGTTCTTGTCATCGTACTTGAACACGGTGATGACCGCGTTGTGGAAGTTGGCGAAGTCGTGCACATGGTGAGTCGTGCCCGAGACCAATGAGAACACTTCCCAAGTCGTGTTGGTCGGTGTCCAGTCGGGGCGCGTGGACTCATAGACCTCGTAGAACCCATCGGGCATTAGACCAGTGAACTGGTAGCAGCCGTCAGCGTTCGTGGTCGTCTGGTACACTGTCGGGTCTCCGTCCCAAATCAAGTAGATGGTCCAGCCGGGCACTCCGGGCTCGTTCGGGTCCCTGATGCCGTTGCCGTTCAGGTCCTCGAACTTGCAGCCTGTGACCTTGCTAAGGTGCACATTCAGGAACGGTGGCAGCTGCACATCAGTGCCGGAGACCACGGTGACTCCGTAGCTCGCCTGGTTCATGTGGACCCAGTCCGCCCTGTTCTCCTCCCTGACGACGTATTGGCCGGCCATCAGGTTGTCGAACTCGAAGTTCCCGTTCACGTCGGTAGTCGTGGAGATAGTCCCGCCGCCGATCATGTCGAGATAGATCGTCCAGCCTTGGATCGGCTGGTCACCAGCGTCCAGGATGCCGTTGCCGTTCATGTCTTCCCACTTCGAGCCGGTTATCTTGCCGAGCTGGAAGTTGCCGAAGTCGAACGCATAGCTTGCAGGCGCGCGCGGCGAGCTGTCATCAAGCGTGTACAGAGCGGGCGTCGTGTGCGTCCAGCCGTCGCGGGATTCCTCGCTGATGAGGTATATCCCGGGCAGCAGTCCGCAGACCTTGTAGTTGCCGTCCTGGTCCGTGAGCACGAAGTGGACGTTGTTCGGTCCACCGTAGACCTCGATCAACCAGCCCGGTATCCCAGGCTCGTTCGGGTCCCTGATGCCGTTCCCGTTCAGGTCGTTGTACTTGGTCCCGGTGATGCATGTGAGCGGCACGTTGCCGAACTTGACATCTATCACATGCGTGACCCAGATCTCCAGCACATGGCCGTGGCTGTCCTCGGTCCAGATCGGTGTGATCTCGAAGTGCAGCTGTATCGGCGTGGTGTTCTGCCAGCCGGTCACCTGCTCCTCGGTCACGAAGTACTCGCCTGGGAGCAGGCCGTTGAACGACCAGACGCCGTTTGCGTCGGTGTAAACAACGATCGGTCCGACAGGCGTCGCACCGTTCTGGGAGAAGGCCGGTATGCCATCAGAGAGCCATCCGGTCAATGTCATCTTCCAACCGGGTATCCCTGGTTCGTTGCCGTCCTTCGTCATGTCGAGGTCCCAGTCGTAGAACTTCCAGCCGGTTATGGAGCCAAGGGGCAGGTTGCCGAACTTGGCGCATGTGACATCTGATCCCTCTACGATGGTTATCTCCTTCGATATGGGAGTGATGTTGACCCAGCCGTTCTGCATGACCTCGGTCACAGTGTAGACTCCAGGCTTGAGGTTGAGGAAGGCGTAGTTGCCACAGGCGTCCGTCACGGTCACCAGGTGCACGTGCGTGCCATCGGTCTGGTAGCCATCGAGAATGATGGTCCATCCAGGCAACCTCGGCTCACTGCCGTCCTGGTATCCGTTCATGTTGATGTCGAGCCACTTGAAGCCCGTGATCGAACCGTACTTCACATTGCCGAAGTTCTGATCGGTGACGGTGAAGGGCTGGAGAGCTGAGACATCGACTGTCAACGGGCTCGGGGTGGTCGGGAACCATCCTGCCTTGGACTCCTCGGAGACATAGTAGACTCCTGGGAGCAAGTTCGTGAAGGAGTAGTGACCAGTTCCATCCGTCGTCGCGACGATAAGGACCGGGTCGCCGTTCACAGTTGTGCCCGTGAGGGTGATGTTCCATCCCGGGACTCCAACCTCTCCCACATCCCAGACACCGTTCATGTTGGTGTCGTCGAACTTCGCGCCGGAGATGCTGCCCAGCGGTAGGTTGAGGAAGTCCAGTGCCATGCTCGAACCGCCAATGAGCGAGAACGAGTATGTGGCCGGCGAGATGTGAACCCATCCCGCCTGCATGACTTCGCTTACCGAGTAGGTGCCCGGCTTCAGGTTCGTGAACTCGTAGAAGCCCAGGCTGTCGGTGAGCGTGGTCCTCGTCACTACCTCGTTGTCGACGGTTATACCAGTGAGCACGATGACCCAGTTCATGAGTCCCGGCTCGCCCAGGTCCCTATTGCCGTTCTGGTTGAGGTCGGCCGCCTTGAATCCAAGTACGCTGCCGAGCCTCTGGACGGTCCACGATGCGTGATCGGTCACGATGAGTCCGAGCAGGTCTTCCCCGCTAGCGGTCACAGTGTTGTCGATGTTGCCCGTTCCCGGCGGGATCGTGTACGTGTACGTTAGATGTACAGTCGCGCCCATAGCGAGGAACCCTATTGGCGGCAGAGGTCCGACCAGCGAATCTATCACCACGACGTTGTACAGGTCGCAGTTACCGGTGTTCGTCACATTCACGAAGTAGGTGATCACATCGCCCACATTGGCGAAGAGTGGTCCTATCTTCGTGACATGGATGCTCGGCCTCAGGATCGTCACAGTCCAAGACGAGTCCTTCGTGACCTCGTGCTGCTGGTGATCGAACGCGACGACGGTGGCCGTGTTGTGTATCACGGTCGGCATCTGCGGCGTCACTAGCATGGGTATGAACCATGTCATCGACTGGCCTGGCTGGAGGTTGAAGAAGGTTCCGACGAATCCGAGTAGCGTGTCGGTTACCGTGCCGTTCATCCAGACGTCTGCAGTCACTGGGACGCTGACGGTTATGGCATAGGTGATTATGTCACCGTCGTGAGCCAACGTTCTGTCAGCGGTCTTCGTGATGGTAATGTCGGGGTGCACCACATCGACCCTGATCGAGGTGAAGTCTCTGACTTCGTGGTTCTGGTGGTCGAATGCATCGACCCATGCCTCGTTGAAGAACGCATCCACATCGGGCATGGCCGCAGTAACGGTCTGCGAAACGCTCTGTCCGGGCATCAAGTTCTGGAACGACCAGGAGACGCCGAGTTGATAGTCACCGTAGGTGCCGTTCAGCCAGACATCTGCGTTCGCAGGGTTGGTCACGGTGATCGTGTAGGTCACGGTCTCACCGACGCCCGCGCACTGCTTGTCGGATGTCTTGGTTATCAGTACATCGGGATGCACGACATCGACCCTGACGCTCGCCGAGCCTGTGACCTCGTGCCTCTGGTGGTCGAACGCATCGACCATCGCAGTGTTGACGAAGTCATCAACGCCCGCTGGCATCGAGACCGTCACGATCTTCTGGAATGTCTGTCCGGGCATGAGGTCGAAGAAGCTCCACGTCATCCCTATCGCCGGGTCCGAGACCGTACCGTTCAGCCAAACGTCTGCAGTCGCCGGGTTCGTGACCGTTATCGTGAAAGTCACGGGTTCGTCGACTGCTGCACACGCCTTGTCCGCAATCTTCGTTATCTGCACGGCCGGGTGGACGATGTCCACTCTGACCGGCTCGGACTGGGCGGACACGGTATGGCCCTGGTGGTCCGTCGCTGTGACGGATGCGGTGTTGATGAACTCGGTCGGTCCATCGGGCATCGGAACGAACACTAGCATTCCGACCTGCTGCCCAGGCTTGAGGTTCGCGAACGGCCATAATCCGCCGACCATCGGGTCGCTTATAGTGCCATTCAACCAGACATCCGCGCTTCCGGGGTTCGATACGGTGATGGTGAATACGACTTGTTCTCCAACCGCCGCGCACGCCTTGTCGGCTGTCTTCGTGATCTGCACTGCCGGGTGCACGATGTCGACTCTGACACTCGATGAGTCCCTGACCTCGTGCTTCTGGTGGTCGAACGCATCGACCATCGCAGTGTTGACGTAGTCATCCATGCCTGCGGGCATCGCGACAGTCACCTTCACCTCGAAGGTCTGTCCCGGCTGCAGGTCCGTGAATGTCCAAGTCTGCCCGAGCATCGGGTCGGTCACTGTGCCGTTGAGCCAAACATCGGCGCTGGCCGGGTTCGTCACTACGATGTCGAAGATGACATCCTCGCCGACCGCTGCACAGGCCTTGTCCGCCGTCTTGGTGATCTCCACGGCGGGGTGCACGATGTCGACCCTGACGCTTGATGTGCCCGTGACCTCGTGCTGCTGGTGGTCGAACGCGACTACCGTCGCTGTGTTGATGAAGTCATCTTGTCCGGCTGGCATCAGCATGCTAACCGTCGCTACGAAGGAGTGGCCGGGCATGAGGTTGGCGAAGGACCAGGACTGCTGGAGTGCCGGGTCCGAGACCGTCCCGTTCAGCCAGACATCCGCGGTGGCGGGGTTGGTCACGGTGATCGTGAAGGTCACTTCCTCGCCCACGCCTGCGCATGGCAAGCTGGCAGTCTTGACTATCTGGACATCTGGGTGAACAATGTCGATTCTGACGTACGCAGCTCCCGTTACTTCGTGCTGCTGGTGGTCGAACGCGTCTACCATCGCAGTGTTGATGAACTCAGTCGGTCCGTCGGGCATCGCGTAGGAGGCCGTCAGCGTGATGTGCTGGCCGGGCTTGAGGTTCGTGAACACCCAGGAGCTGCTGATCGCCGGGTCGTTGACCGTCCCGTTGAGCCATACGTCCGCTGACGCCGGGTTCGTGACGGTTATGGTGAACTGCACGACCTCGCCGACTGCGGCGCATGACTTGTCCGCAGTCTTTGTTATCTGAACTGCGGGATGGACCACATCGACCCTAACGGAGGCTCTGCCGGAGACCACGTGAAGCTGATGATCCTGCGCTGAGACCCAGGCGTCGTTTGTGAACTCGTTCATGTCAGGCATTGCGGCCGCGACCGTCTGTTGGAGGCTCTGTCCGGGCATCAGGTTCTGGAATGTCCAGGAGAGACCGAGCTCGGAGTCGCCGTACGTGCCGTTCAGCCACACGTCTGCTGTTGACGGGTTCGTGACGGTTATCGTGTAGATGACCATCTCGCCGACCGCGGCACATGCCTTGTTCGCGGTCTTCGTTATCTCGACTGCCGGGTGGACGACATCAAGTCTCACGGAGGCGGAATCAGTTGCATGGCCGTGGATGATGTCCTCGCCGTTGGCCGTGGCAGTGTTGATCTGGGGGTCGCCGTACTGTCCGGTGACCGTGTACTTGATCGAGACTTGGCCGCTTCCGCCCGGTGGCAGGGTCCCGACGATTATCGGGGAGGCCATCAGCATCGGGTCATACACTGTGACATTGTACAGCGTTGTGTCCCATTGGGCCGGGTTGGACCAGCTGATCGTGTACCAAACACTCTCGCCGACTTTGGCGCAGGACAGGTCCGATGTCTTCGTGATCACTATGTGGGGTCGGAGAATCTCCAATGTCCACTGGGATGTCGCGGTCACGATCCTGCCATGAGTGTCGGTCCCTGTGGCTATCACGGTGTTGGTCAGGAAGTGCGGGTCACCAGGCTGGATCGTATAGGTCTTCGTGAGTGTCACGGACTGGTGTGCAAGCAGCGTGAATCCGAGCTGTACGTTGCCCGCGACATTGTCCACGACATCGACCGAGACAAGGTCGATATTGCCCGTGTTAGTCACGGTGTAGGTGTAAGTGACCACGTCGCCGACATGGGCGTAGAGTGGTCCACTCTTGACTATTGATATCGATGGATATCCGAGGATGCAGAACTTGGCGGAAGCATCGAGCTGTGGGAACTGCCCACCGTGTCCGTCCTCATAGGTCAAGTGGACATAGTTCCAGTAACATCCTTCCTGACCGGTGAGCACCACGGCCTGGAATGTCAGGTACGCGTCGTTCACGGGTCTGGGGGATGTCGGGCTGCCTGTTCCCGAGAACTCCCCGATGAACCATGACCATCCGTCTGAAGTGATGGTTGGTCCTGGTATTGGCGTCATTGGCGTCGGGTCGTAAGTGTCCCAGTAGAGGAATGAACCTGGGATGATGCTGACGACGCCTGGGCCTGGGAGAACATCCCATAGGTTAACGCAGGTCGCGTCCCCTTGGCCGATGTTGCTGAAGTGAATCGTGTATGTTACGATGTCACCTTGGATGACGACGGTCGGATCAACCGACTTCTCGAGAGTCATGTGCGGCGGTCCGAGTAATTGTCCAACAGATATCGGCACATCGCGGTTACCGTTGTTCACATCAGGGCTCATCGCGACGATCCTGACATGGAGTGACTCGCCAGGATAGAAGGAGGCTCCGTAGGTCCCGTTCGGGACATCTGAGACTGCTAGGTGCGCGCCGAACCTGATCGTGGCACAGGAGGCAGACGAGCTGAACGTGAATGTGAAAGTCCAGACCTGCTCCGTTATGTGGGTGCCTGCGTCGTAGATGTTCGCGTCGCGGTGCACACCTGACAATGTTCCTGATGTCGGTGAGACGAAGAACGGCGAGGAGGAGTTAGTATACGTGTTAAACGGCGCCGTTGGGGGGTTCAACCAATACTGAGTGAGGTAATCGATGCCGTATGTTGGCACATGCAAGGGAGTGGTGTCAATGAAGTCCACACCGATCGACATGATCACCGAGTTCGAATGGAGCTGCTTCTTGTTCAGCACCACGATCATCGGGACGCTGTCGCCCTCGTTGTAACCTTTCACATCACCAGTCGTGAATCTCTGGTGCGGCATCAGGGTCCAGCCTTCAATGAAAGC